>NZ_JBCOCI010000039.1:0-44624 GCF_040929485.1 Phocaeicola sp. RTP21198st1_B8_RTP21198_201120
ATTTGATATAACATCAACCTTTAAAAACAAATAGTGAGTTAATAAAGAAGCAAAAATGAAAAACATGAAGAAAAATCCAAAACAAAACAGGGAAAGCAGCCTTATGCGTAGTCCCCTTATTTTAGGATTATCAATGGTCCTATGCATACCGGTTGCCTATTCGCATGCAAAGTCAAGTAACATAGTGAACAATGAATCGGTTCAATCGATCCTGCAAGGACGTACTATCAAAGGTCAAATTATTGATGAGAACAATGAACCTTTAATTGGAGTATCCGTCACTGTAAAAGGCGCAAATACTATAGGAACCATCACTGACTTTGACGGAAATTATACATTGGATGTACCCGCAGGAAAAAACAGTCTTGAAATATCTTATATAGGATATAAAACCCAAGAAATAACCATTGGCAAAAACACACAATTGAATATCAAAATGCAGCCTGATACTCAAACATTGGATGAAGTGGTAGTGGTAGGATACGGCACTGTAAAAAAGAGAGATTTGACTGGAGCTGTTGCTTCCGTAAAAAGTGAGGATATTGTCCGAATGCCAACCAGCAATGTACTAGAGGCTATTCAAGGACAGGTGGCAGGTTTGGATATCACTCGCAGTAGTGGAGAAGCCGGTTCCGGAGTGAACATGACCCTACGTGGCACACGCTCCATCAATGGTGACAATAGCCCGTTATTCATCATTGACGGCATGGAAGGCTCTTACGATGAATTGAATCCGAATGATATCGCTTCTATTGAAGTACTGAAAGATGCCTCCTCTACAGCTGTTTATGGTGCTGCCGGAGCAAATGGAGTTATCATCATCACCACCAAAACTCCTAAAAAAGATAAATTCTCCATCGATCTGGATGCCTACTATGGTTGGAATGTCATCTCCAGCTTCCCCGAAGTAAATCGTGGAGAGGATTACATTAACTTCCGCAGAGAAGCACAAAGAACGGTAGGTGCCTGGAACAGCCCGGCCGATGACGGGAATCTTTTTCCCAGCTATATGCAAAAATATATAGACAACAATCAATGGGTGGACTGGTTTGATTTAGCTTCACAAACCGGTATCACCAATAGCTACAATCTAAGCACATCTTATTCTAATGACCGGGTCACCTCTTATTTTTCTTTAGGATATTACAATTTGGAAGGATTATTGAAAGGAGACGAACTGGAACGCTACTCGGCACGTGCCAAAATAGATTTTAAAGCCAATGAAATGGTAAAATACGGACTAAACCTATATGCCATGTATTCTGAAAATGACAAGCGTTACAGCCGTATATGGAACCGTATTCTCTGTATGCCACCATTGGGTACTCCTTATGATGAAGACGGCAATCTGGTAGACTACCCGTTGGGAGACGGCAACATGAATCCTTTGGCGGATATGGGAGAAGACCAATATGTAAATAATGTGAAGACATTGAGCGTAGCCCCACAGATTTATGTAGAATTGACTCCACTAAAAGGACTTTCATTCAAAAGTCTGTTAGGCGGATATTTCCGGAATGTGAAAGAAAGTAAGTATACCGGCACAAAATCATATCAGGGACTAGAAAGCGGACTAGTTCAGGCCACTATCCCAAACACCTTCACTTATAATTATAAATGGCAGAATATTCTGACTTATAACTTCAAAATAAAAGAGGATCACGATTTCACAATAACCGGAGTCACTGAATGGTCAAAAGACCAAAAAGAAAAAGCGACCGCCACTGCCAACAAATTTGATACGGATTCTTATCTATACCATAATTTAGGTGCCGCAACCGGTACACCCACAGTTTCTTCTTCTTATGTAGGTAGCCAAAAAATGTCCTATGTCGCCCGCATTAACTATAGCTATAAAGGACGTTACCTATTGACATTAAGCAGCCGCTGGGACGGTTCATCCATCTTGGCAGATGGAAACAAGTGGGATATGTTCCCCGCAGGAGCTATTGCCTGGCGCATTAGTGATGAACCCTTCATGCAGAATGTAAAAGCTGTTTCCAATCTGAAATTACGCGCCAGTTACGGTGTCACCGGTAATGCCGGTGCTTCAGAATACGCCACATTAGATTACAGCCGCACAGGCATTATCGGATTTCAAGATGTAGGAGTCCCTTATAGCGGTTATTCCCAATCTATCGCCAACAAGAGTCTGGGATGGGAAAAATCTTATATGACAGATCTGGGATTCGACTTGGGATTATTCAGTGACAGACTGAACGTGGCGTTCGACTGGTACCGGACAGATACTAAAGATATTTTATTCGAGAAAAACCTGCCCTATGCAACGGGAGGTTATGGCTCCTCTCCTTTCAAAATATGGTCTAATGTAGGCGAAACACGTAATACAGGTGTGGAATTAAGCATTACCAGCCGTAACTTTGTCGGACCTAAATTCCAATGGAGCACCACACTGGCATTCTCAACCAACAAGGAAGAAGTGATAAAAACAACCAGCGAAGGCCCGCTTCAGTTCGGAGACTACTACCTGATTCCCGGTGAGGCAATCAAAACTTATTACGGATACAAGTATGCCGGAATATGGGGTACAGCCGAAGCAGAAGAAGCAGCCAAGTACAGTCAGAAACCCGGACAAGTCCATATCGCAGAAAATGGTACTCCCGATTACAAACTGAATGCGGATGACTATTATGTTCTAGGAAGCGCTACACCGAAATGGTCGGGCAGTTTACTTAATAATTTCAATTATAAGAATTTCGACCTAAGCATTTTGTTGATTGCCCGGTGGGACTGGACAATCCCTTACGGTCTGACCGGATGGTATCGTACAGACGGTCTGACGCCTTCACCTACTGTATGTGACTACTGGACTCCTGAAAATCAAAGTGCCCGCTATCCCCGTCCGGATGCAAGTATTACAAACGGACAGGACCCGTATCAACAATGGGCTAATTATTTTGATGGTTCCTACTTGAAAGTAAAAACTATTTCACTAGGTTATACATTTCCCAAAAAATGGTTGGATGCCGTAAAGATTAACAAAATGCGTATATATTTTACCGCAAACAATCCGTTCATTTTTACAAAGTGTGACTACTTACAAAACTATGATCCCGAAAAGGGAGGAAATGATGACGACGCACCGTTGTCTAAACAATACGTATTTGGCGTTAATATCTCATTCTAAAAACTTATACTGATGAAAAAACATAAATTACTCTCTATATCAGCCGTAATCATGATGTTGTCTGTCTACGGCTGTAGCCTGGATGAATTTAATCCCTCCGGCATCTCTACAGAACAAGAATGGTCTACCCCGGCAGGCTATGAAAAGAAAGTGAACGACTGTTACTTTGACCTGGTCCGCATAGTTTATGGTCAGGCAGAAGACACCTATCTAATGGTTGCAGAAGGTGGAACAGACATTTGGCAAGATACGAATCCCGATGGTACCAACGGTAACTGGAGCAAACTACTCCGTTATGAAGATTACGGTGCTTCCAACGGTATGTTGAATGAAGGATATGCGGGTTTCTATGGTATATTGAGTGCATGTAATGCAGCTGTCCATTATGCCGACAAAGTGGAAGGTCTAAGCGAAACAAGAATCAACGAGTTGGTCAGCGAAGCAAGGTTTATCCGTGCCCATGCCTTATATAATATTGTAGAGCAATGGGGAGGTAAATACCTGCCATTGGAGCCTATGAACAGTCCTATTTCCGTTCTTCCTTGCAGTTCGGTTAATGATTTTTATAAAGTAATTCTGGAAGATCTGGAATTCGCCATGAAAAATCTTCCTATCACACAGGAAGTAAAAGGGCACGTGACACGTGCAGCCGCTTATCATTTATATGCCAAAGCCTGCCTCACCTTCTCGACCTACACAGATGGTTTAGGCAATACTACTGCCTTGACGGAAAGCGAAAGTAAAGCCTATCTGGAAAAAGCGAAGACAGCGGCAGATTATCTGATTCAAAATGCAGGCTCACTGGGGGTCAAGCTCTATGATAACGTAGAAGCTGTATTTGATGAGAACAATAACAAAAATAATGAAGAAGCACTGTTTATTGTCTGCCACTCTACCATTACGGCTTATAATCCTCGTGGAAACTATTTCAACCGTGTATGGAAACACTCCGAAGCATACAATAACAATACCTCAGGTATCTATCTTTCGGGCATGACACCCAGTTACGCCACAAATATCAACGGATACGAAGTTCCCAAACTGGCTAAAGGTAACTGCTATATGGAACCAAGCAAGTATATGCTTGATCTATATGGAGAGAAAGACGGTCGCTATAAAGCTTTCTTCAAAGACACTTATTATGTGAATAACGCTACGAACAGTACCAAGAACGGATATACATGGAACGAAGCCGATGCACAAAGATACGGTCTATCCACCAGCAGAGTCGGTAATTCTGCCTATGATATCACTTTAGGAGATACGGCTGTCTATTTATCTCGTAAGACCTATACACAAGCCGAAAGAGACGCTTGCCGCTATGCCATTTTCAACTTGGAAGACAACTATGCCAATACAAAAAGTCCTCTGAAGTTTTTCCCAAGTCTGAAGAAAGCAGATTGTCCTAGCCTATATGCCGGTTCAAATGCCTCCAAACCTTATTCCTCAGCAGACTGTATTGTTTATCGTTTAGGAGAAACCTACTTGCTATCAGCCGAAATTGACTGGAGATTAGGCAACAACCAAAGTGCTGCCGAAAGACTGAACATACTTCGGAACCGTGCCTGTAAAGGACATGACCATAGTATGGATATCACAGCTTCGGAAGTTACCCAAGATTTCTTGTTGGATGAATATGCGCGTGAAATGATAGGTGAATGGAACCGTTGGATGACCTTGAAAAGATTCCGTGCTTTCGAGAGCCGTATCACAAAAGCTAACCCGCAAATCACAAAATTCGATAAGAACATTCACTATTTACGCCCCATTCCCACAGCCGAATTATTGCTGATTGATAATGCTAATGAATATCAGAATCCGGGATATTAACCGGTAATGGCAAATATCATTAATAAAAAGACAGCTTGGATAAAATTCACTATCCAAGCTGCTTTTTTAAGAGGGATACTTCACTTACTGAACCATCCCCCTTCTGACCTTAAATTATTCACAAAAGGACTACCGCAAATAAGCAAACAATAATTATCAGCTTTCTTTTTGAACGAACCTATATTACTTAAAATTCAAATATTGCCGGTTTCCCGATACCCCATTCTGTTTTGCAGGACAGAAACGGAAGGAGAACGACATACGTTCAGCCGGAATCAAATAAGGCTGATGAGGATAAGCCCCCCAACTGGTGTCACCACCCACTCCCATCTGTTTCAGGTCAATGTTCCATGTCACCATATCCTTGAACTGGATATCAGATAAATGACGCTGCGATTTACGAAGACCTGGCTCATCTAAATCTTCTGTAGGGAACAGATAAGCACTGGTGCTGACATAAGGCTGTCCGACAACCATCAATCCCTGTCCGGCGGTATCTGTCAGGCTCATCCAACGGACTTCAGTCTTATTACCGTTTTCCTGCGGACGGTCATACGGGAAATACTGATCGGCCACACTTCCCTTGTACAGACCTACATAAGAAGAAGTATTCCGGTCTATATAATTCTCATGAGGACCACGTCCCAGCCATTCCATCTGACTAAACTGCCTGTTCAGTGTAATACTAACCCCCATCCGAGGCAATAAAGGCAATGTATCGTTACCCGGAATGAAAGTACAGTTCACATCCAAATACCCTTTTCCCGAAAAATGATAGGTAACGATAAAATCAGACTCTCCTACAGGCAACTTATAATGAGAAACAACCTCATAAACTTCTTTACCCAACGCCTTTTGTTTCATGGACAACAGTTTTGCCTGACGCCCCGCATCACGCCACGGACGCAAGGTTTTATTCATGCCATTTCCCATATCATTATCCGTCACAGGACGCCAGAAATTAGGACGTAAAGCTTCTTTTATCAGTTCCGTACTTCCCTCTTTATAAGAAATCAAAGCACCGGTTTCCTTATCAAAACCTACGCTCAGATTACCGGCTGTAAGTGTCAACAACGAAGCCGCATCATCTGCTATCACCGGTGAAGACTGAACCTCAGCAACAAACGGCTGATAAAATGGAAGACTCACCTGGGCATCAGCCAGTTTTGTTCCGGCTTTCAGCAGACCATCCTCATTTTTCAAACTGGCATAGAAATTCAAGAAATACTCCACACCGGGTTTTACCTGTATGGCTGGAAAAGAAGTCTTAAACTTACCCGTCTGCCGAGGAGCCAGGGATACATTATCAATAGTTCCGGTAGCCAAAAGTTCACCATTCCCCTCCAGCTTCCAAGTAAAATTGAAATCACTTAAATCCGTAAAGAAGTACTTGTTACGTAACTCTACCCATCCCTCATGATAATCCAATAAAGAGAATGCTATATTTTGATATACTTTTTTCACTTCATGGATATGCGGCTTCAAGGTACGGTCGGCGGCAATCAGACCGTTCATACAGAAATTGGCAGAACTTGGAGTACCTTTCGGAGCCAGGTCACCTCCGTATGCCCAATAGAATTTTCCATCCGGCGTCTTTGCATACAAGCCCTGATCTACCCAGTCCCAGATATGTCCGCCCTGTAAAGAGGGATATTTCTCTATCACATCCCAATAATCCTGAAGATTTCCTTCACTGTTGCCCATAGCATGGGCATATTCACATAGAATCAGCGGTTTGGACGGAAGATAGAGAGAATGATTGATCAATACATCTATCTTTTTATACATTGGACAGAAAATATCGGTATAAGGTCCCTTTATTCCGTCTTCCGAATGCACGGGACGCTGTGAACGGTCATTGGCATGTACCCATTTATAGGTAGCCGCGAAGTTACATCCCTCACCGGTTTCATTACCCAATGACCAGATAATGACACAAGGATGGTTTTTGTCACGCTCGAACATACGTTCCGTGCGGTCTATGAAAGCTTTCTCCCATTCGGGCTGGTTAGCTAGGCATTGATCGGGCTTATATCCCATGCCATGGCTCTCGATATTGGCCTCATCAACCACATACATACCATAAATATCACATAATTCATACCAGCGGGGATCGTTGGGATAATGAGAGGTTCGTACACTGTTGATATTATTCTCTTTCATCAATTGAATATCACGCAGCATGGATGCCTCATCTACCACATGACCGTTATAAGGATCGTGTTCGTGTCGGTTTACTCCTTTTATATAGACCGGCTTGCCATTTATCAGCAATTGAGCATGTTTGATTTCGGATTTACGGAAACCGACGTATTGGGAAATATATTGTTCCGGTTTGCCATTTACACGCAAAGTAATCAGCAATCTATACAGATTTGGTTTCTCCGCACTCCATAACAAAGGTTCTCTCACTTCCTTTTTAAAATGAAGTTCCCGATCGGCAGCATTCCAACGCTTACGCTCATTGTAGATACTTTTACCCGATTTCTCCAACAGGCTTACTTCCACTTCAGCCCCTTTTATTTTACCTTCTCCTGCTTTGCCCAACTCTACAAAAAGATGAAAGTCAGCATTCTTGTATTCCCCGTCAAGATCGGTAACCACTTCATAGTCACGCACATGAGTTGCGGATCGGGCATACACATAAACATCACGCTGTATGCCGGCAAAACGCCAGTAATCCTGATCTTCCAGATAGTATCCGTCACTGAACTTGAAAACCTGTACGGCTATTTCATTCTCCCCTTGTTTTACATACGGCGTAATATCAAACTCCGAAGGTGTTTTGGAATCCTGAGAGTAACCTACTTTTTCACCATTCACCCACACATAAAAAGCAGAAGCCACTCCTCCGAAATAAAGAATAATCTGACGTTTATTCCAATGGGCAGGAATAGTAAAAGTACGTCTATAAGAGCCAACCGGGCTGTTTTCCACTGCAATCAATGGTGGATTCTTCTTTATACCATACCCACTGCCTACATAAAAAGGATAGCCGAACCCTTGAAGCTCCCAATTGGAAGGAACTTTAATATCATCCCAACCTGAAACATCATATCCTTTTTGGAAGAAGTCCATCGGTCGTTCATCCGAACGGGGTACAAAATGAAATTTCCATGTTCCGTTCAAGGATTGGAAGTAAGGAGATTGTGATTTATCACCCTGCAATGCCAATTCTTTAGTGGGGTATCCCATAAAATTAGCCGCCGAAGGCAGACGATTGATATGAAGCACATCAAAATTCTCCCAATCATTATCCGAACGGGGGTATTTGTTTCTACGCACTTCTACATTGTCTGTGCTCGTTTCGTTAGCGCTCCTGTTTACCGGAGCGCCGTCATATTGGGATTGTGCCATACCTGCCAACGACAAAGATATGGCAATCCCTGTCAATATAGAACGAATTTTCATCATAAATATATCTTTTAATAAATTCGGAGTATCCGCATACTGATTTTTACTTCCACTATCATTGATCCAACAACAATCGCAAAATCAAAGCAGAAGACCAACCAAAGTTGGGTGCATTCAACACTTCACCTGTCAGTGGATTGTAGTTTTCATGAATCGGTCCGTCGGTCATCAGTCCTTGAGCATGTGCCATGAACTTGCGAGTCAGCAAGTCGGCTTCCTCCACATATCCGTAGCGCTTCAATCCGGTTATACCAAAATATACCTGGTTAAACCAAACCGGACCACGCCAATAACCGAAAGTAGGACGCAATGCAGGATGACTTACATCAAGAGTACCTAGCGGCAGGTAAGAGTTGAAATGTTTTTCATCCATCATGATGTTCTTCACACTCTCGGCTTGTTCCGGGGTAGCAATACCTGCCCACAAAGGCAACCACCCCTCAGCCCCCATCACCTTGACAGGTGTACGGTCATTCAAACGAATATCATAAAAGAAACCACTCTCGCTGTCATACATTTTAGTCTGTACATACAGCTTGATTACCTCAGCCTCCTTAGCCAACTGTTCAGAAAGCTCTTGCTTTCCCAAGATAGAAGCCATTTCCGAAAGTGTCAGTTTATCTACATAAAGGAAGGAATTCAAACAAATATTCTCCTGATCCATCGACCAAGCTTTCTCCATCTCATTCTTTAGCATCCGGGTGTCATCAAAACGCACACCGTTATCCATGCCGCTCTCCCAAGCCGCCGCAATCAGTGTACCATCAGTAGAACCATATTCGCAAATGCCATTGTGATCGTGGTCACGCTCAGCATACCACCATTGATGGAACCTATACAATTTATCAAATATTTCGTCCAAAAACGCTTTGTCTCCTGTAACCTTATAGACATTCATGGCTCCCCATGATGCTATAGGAGGTTTGGAGTCGCGCCAATTGTTACGTACCTTATTATAACCGATAAAATCAGGAACCATACCATTCTCTGCTTGATAATCGAACAAAGAAAGCATTTCACTCTTGGCCCCCTCAGGATTGTAGTACACATTACCCGATGCAATTTGCCAAGCATCCCACGACCAACATCCACCGATGAATCCTATATAAGAAGGGAAACTACAACCATGGAAGATATCACCAGCCGGAGTACGCCAATTGGAGTTTAACGTCATCAATGCTTTCACAGCAATGTTCCTGTAAGCGTTTTCTTTCATATAAGGACTGTCGGCAGATAGTACCCGTTGAAGCCCCTGATTCCAACGCTGCGCATTGTCGGCAAAACATTGATCAAAAGGTATGGACTTTATTGCAACATACTCCTTATCTGCCTCTTCGCCTTTCAAGGTCAGTGTCTGGCTGTATTCCGAAGTATAACTTTTGCCGGATTGCAGCAAATAGTCACTCTTCTCAACAACTCGCAAACTGTCGTTCCCCACAGTCATCACTTCATCGGCTGTATGGAAAAGCACGGTAGCCGTCACTTCGTCTACCGGCGGTTCGTTACGCAATGTGATAATCTGGCGATTGGTTCCCCAACGGCGACCGTAGAACGGACAATGGAACCGGACGCCCTTATCCACCTTAGAGGCAATAGTATTCTCTTCGAAAACACCGCCACTCCAAGTCAGCGACACATTCAAAGGTGTGTCACTAAGATTCGTAATAACAGAACGTACAAAAGCAGTGCGTGAAGTAGCAAAACACAACTCAGTAGTGAATTCCAACTGCGCATCTTTAAAATGTTGTATCAACTTTCCGGGTAGATACTTGGCAGTCTGCATATTGCGAACCAAGTCGTACTTTTCACCATTGACCACCAACGTAGGCTGTGCCAACGTTTGGGCAATCCATCCTCTTCCATGCATCGTCATAGGGCCGATGAAGGCACCCGCAAATGCCCTGCTTTGATTTACTGGCAACGCATAGCCACTCCATGCACCCAGATCAGAGAACAAATTGAGATCCCCATCTACAGATTGTTCCGGTACATTTTTCACATTCAACAAATTGGGAAAATCTTCCTGTGTCGTAAACAGGGACTTTTCTGGCTGTGTAGCGACCGGGGTACATGCCCCCAGCCAAAGAATGCTACACATTCCATATATAGGAAATAAATGTTTCATAAACGGTTCTTCCAAAATTATACAAACAAGATTACTTGCTATAGTTCGGATTCTGCTCCCAATCAGGATTCAACAGAAATTCACTATGAGGAATAGGAAACAACTGGTGCTTGGTATCTACATAATTCTCAACAAATGGTTTATTGTGAGCTTTCAGCGTTTCTTCTACAATACCCCAGCGAACCAAGTCATACCAGCGTGAACCTTCCAATGCCAACTCGCAAGGACGTTCTTTGTCTTGCAGATGTTTCAAGACTTCGGCTTTACCCATGGTAAGCGGCAATGCCGGTACATTGACACGTGCACGAACCTTATTTATTATGTTAATGGCCTCTGTTGTTTCACCCTTGTCATTTAGACATTCTGCATAAAGCAGCAATACATCGGCATAACGGATAACGGAAACATTAAAGAAACTATAGTCCCAATAATCACTCATACCCTCGGTATAAGTAACATATTTGTGCCAGAAGATTTCTCCTTCTTTGTGGTAATCCTTAAAGGATTTTCCATTCTCATAATAAAAGGGACGACACTCGGGATCGTCAAAAATAAGCGTATGAAGTGCACGGTCGCTAGACTTACCGTCTATAGTCTTATCAGCCAATAACGTCTGACACATCCAGTCCGTAGGATAAGCTTCTTCATATGCATCCAGTCCAGCCATAGGTCCCAAATGAACAGTAAACAAGTTATATTCATACTGTCCGCCTGAACGGTCTCCGGTAAACTGGATCTCAAAAAGAGACTCTTTATTGTTCTTGTGCATACCGTCAAAATTATCAGCCCAATTCTCCATCAAGCCAAAAAGACTTCCTTCTTTATCAATGATCTTCTTGAATTCAACTTCGGCTTTATTCAATTCTTTGCGAAACATATAGAACTTACCCAAAAGAGCCGCTGCCGTATAACGCGTGACACGTCCTTTTTCACTTTCCTCATAACTTTCGGGAAGGTCGTTCTGTACTTCTTTCAGTTCGGTCTCAATCAGACTTACCAATTCTCCCGGATTGGCCTGTGGCGGATAGAACTCTTCATCCGTACCTACCAATGCCTCCTTATAAATAGGAACTCTCTCACCAAAGTTCACATACAAACGATAATAAAAGTAAGCACGCAAAAAACGAGCTTCGGCTATGGACTGCTTCTTCAAGGCATTGAGTGATTCCGAGTCACCAGGTACAGTGGGAATGTTGGTCAAACATTGATTGGCATAGTTAATACCTTTATACAAATTAGTCCACTCCGTCTTGACTACGGAGTTAGTGGGTTCCACATTGAATGATGAAATATTCATCCAACTCGTCACATCATCTCTGTGGGTAATCTCATCACTTCTGTATCCGTCTATTACTATATAGCGTTCAAACGGTATCGCCCAAGATGCATTCGGCTGCAAAGCTCCGTATACACTAGTCAATCCTTTCATAATATCCCCTTCACTCTTCCAGAAAATACTAGGTGATAAAGCATTGGGATTAGAGTCTTCATCCAAGAAATCAGTGCAAGAGGAAAAAGACATTCCGCTCAGAAGAGCTGCATATAATAATATGTTTTTGAATTTCATAATCTTCGTATTAAATTTAATTAGAAACCGAATTTAAGACCCATCATAAAGTCACGACTCAAAGGAATGGCTGCATAGTCGTATCCCATCTGTCCGACTGAAGAACCGGTTGAAGGATCATAGCCTTTGTAGTTGGTAATAGTGAACAAACGGGTAGCGCCTACATAAATACGCAAGTTACTCAAGCCCATTTTCTTACAATATTTAACCGGCAGATTATAACCTATCTGCAAATTATTCAGACGCAGATAGTCACCATTCTCTACAAAACGAGTAGAAGTACGAGAGTTCTTATTAGGATCACCAGACACGGCACGTGGAATATCAGTATCAGGATTTTCAGGTGTCCAAGCATTCAAGGCATTCTTACCATAGTTGAACACATGGTCCATACGCTCCAACTGATATTTAGTATAGTTATAACGCTTAGCACCAAAGTCACCGTAGAAATTGGCTACCAAGTCAAAGTCTTTATAAGCCAAGTTAATGTTGAATCCCAATGACACCTTCGGTGTACCACTACCCACTTTCACGCGGTCGTTTGTATCAAGCATACCATCTCCATTCTGATCTATGAAACGGATATCACCCGGTTTAGCCACAGGTTGCAAAGGCTGCCAGTTGCCGTTTTGGTCCTTATAGCCATGAGCTGTGTTCCATTCGTCCACTTCCGCTTGATTTTGGAAAATTCCGGCAGTTTGATATACCCAGAATTCACCTATTTCACCACCTACATAAGTACGCAGAGCACCATACTCATAGAGATAATCAGGATTGGCCATAGATTTCAACACACTCTTATAGTGAGATAAATTCAAATCCAAATCGTACTTCAAACCTCCGGCTTTGCCATGATAAATAGCTTGCATTTCAAAACCGGTTGTGCGCAACTTACCATCGTTCACCAAGATAGAAGAATTATAACCGGTAGCCAAACTGATGTTACGGCTAGACAGCATATCACTGGTGTTCTTAATATAAGCCTCCGCAGAAAGCTCCAGTTTATTGTTCCATAAACTAATGTCTACACCGATATTCTTATACACCGTCGTTTCCCACTTGATATCGCTGGATGGAAAAGCAGTGATAGCATATCCCATAGAAGTTTCACGACCATCAAAAGGATAGTTCAATGCATGATTATTATAGCTCAAAGTAGGAATATATCGATAAAGACCTATGTTCTGATTACCTAAAGCACCGTAACTTAAACGAAATTTGAACATGGAAACAGTTTCTTTCAAATTTTCCCAAAATGGTTCATTAGCAATGTTCCAACCCAATGATACAGAAGGGAAGAAACCCCACTTGTTGCCTTTCGCAAAGCGTGAAGAGCCATCATAACGGAAAGAAGCCATAATCATATAGCGCATCATATAGTTGTAGTTCACACGGCCAAAGAGAGAGCGGAGAGCACTGCGAGTCTTAGTACCACCTACAGAATAGTTACTTTTAGCATGTCCCATCAAGCTCATACTATTATTCTCAAAATCAGAACCGGAAGCACTAAGATCTTCATACTTATTTTCTTCCTGAGAAAGTCCCAATAAAAGAGAAAGATTGTGTTTTTCAGCAATGGTCTTGTCATAATTAGCTGTCAATTCCAACAAATCGTTGGTAGTCTGCGAACGTGATTCAGACAAACTAGCCATCGTATTCCGTTTGGCCGCTCCAATCTCGTAGGTAGGTTTGAAAAGACGAGATTTGCCAAAGTACATATTGCGGCTAGCATTGAATTTCACGATAAGCCCTTTAATCGGCTCGTACTGCAAATAACCGGAAGCTGCGATATAATCGTTAGAGCTTGTATTATCAATCAATTTATTGAAAGCAACCTGATTACCGGCGTCAGACATGCCCATACCAGAGATGGCACCACCATAACCGCCATCATTGTTCTCATCATAAAGGAACGCTAACGGCTCCATATTCGTCACCTGATAAATGGAGGAGAAACCCGAATTGGATTCCAAATCGGCCGACCAACGACTATAACTTACCGATTCACCCATTTTAAACTTACCACGGGTAACATCAGAGTTCAAACGGAAACCGAACTTTTCATCTCCGGTAGCAATAGTCACACCGTCCGTCTTACTATAGAAAGCAGAAAGAGACACATTGGAATTAGCACTACCTGCCGTGTAACCGATGTTATATTTTTGTGTAAAACCACGTTGGTAATACTCTTTCTGCCAATCAGTATCAGCAAACTGGCTCGGGTCTCTCTCGTACTCGCTGATATATTTAGGCCAGCGGCTCTCGTCCGTACCTGCATTTATTAATGCCATCTTACGTACTTTAATAAACTCAGCTGAATTACAAACTTCCAGACGCTTCGGCACGGCACTCAATCCCCAATAACCGGAAAAAGTAATCTTCGGAGCTGAATTCATCGTACCACGATGTGTTTCAATCAAAATAACACCAGCTGCCGAACGTGAGCCATAGATAGCGGCAGTAGCAGCATCTTTCAATACGGAAATCGATTTAATATCTTCAGGATTAAGATAAGACATATTACCCGGGACACCATCGATAATCACCAGTGGACCGTTACTTTCGCTGTTCTCGCCATCATCATCTTTCCAAGAAGTCACACCGCGCACCTGCAAAGTGGCAGAAGAACCAGCAGCACCGCTGCCAAAGTTTACCGACAAACCTGGAGCCATACCTTGCAATGCCATCTCTGCATTTGCAGTAGGAATCTTAGACAATTTATCACCCGATACTGATGTTACCGAACCTGAAACATCAGACTTTTTCTGTGTACCATAACCAATTACAACCACCTCATCCAAAGTCTTGGTATCTTCTATTAATACGATTTTTATAGTAGACTGATTACCTATTTTCACAGTCTTTGTGGTATAACCTACATAAGAAACAATCAATTCAGTTCCCTTGCCGATAGATAAAGTAAAACGACCATCCAAATCAGTAATCGTACCGTTTGTAGTACCTTTTTCCAATACACTGGCACCAATGATAGGTTCACCCTGCTCATCGGCTACAATACCATTTATAGATTTCTGTTGTTTCACAGCTTCTACTTCGGAAGCCGCCTGCTTATATAATACAATATGACGATTTTCTATTTTATAATCGATACCTGATTTCGAAAACAACTGATCTAAAATCTGGTTTATCGTTTTATTTTCTACTTTAATGGATACTTTTCTATTGACATTGATTTGATTCAGATTATAGGTAAAATAGAATTCCCCTTTTTTCTCAATAGCATTAATCACATCATGCACCGTAGTATTTTCCATATCCAAAGACATCTTCACATTCTGTGAATAAGCGACACCTGCCCAACACGGGATAGTTCCCAATAATAGAAAAAGAACAAAGAATTTCATAATTAACAATGTTTTTCGTAGCCATAGTGATTTTTGCTCACCCAATGGTGTGCATTTCATAATATTATCCATACATTTGTAATTGATTAGTTTGTAATAAATTATAAGGTTACTCATTAATCCGGGTCGAAAGATGGTGGTGCGTCTTCGACCCTTCATTTTTTTGCAAGGGTTTTACTTCATAGGCATCCGTTGTTTTTCAAAGTTTCACATACTGTTATTTTTTATATAGGTATACCGTTTTCTTTTCAATTCTATAATCCACCCGTCTGGTTTCTTTCAGCAATTCCATCGCCTGGGCTATGGTCAAGTCTTTCCTAAAATGGCAAGTGAAATATTCTTCAACCAGCGAACTATCCATAATCCTGATTTTCACATCATACCGACGTTCTATAACCTTTGCCATTTCTTTCAAGGTCTTGTTGTCGAATCTCAGGTCACCAGTAGTCCAACTATCCACATTTGCCTGCGCCGAACTCCTTATTAACACCAAGCCGTCACTAACGGTGTAATATACCTGGTCATTGGGTGACATCCTTTCCTTACTTCTGTCATCTAAGGTTGACACTTCTACCGAACCTTCTTTCAAAGTAATCCAACTCGGTTCATCCAAGTAGGCTTTTGCATTAAATTTTGTACCCAACACCCTGATATTCAACATCGGCAATTTCACCGTAAACGGACATTTTGGATTATGCGCCACCTCAAAATAGCCCTCTCCTTCCAATGTGACCGTTCTATATTTTTCCGAAAACTTAGCCGGATAAGAAAAACGGCTCTCAGCGTTCAGCCAAACTGTTGTCCCATCACTCAGCAATAAAGAAACCCGTTGGCCTTTCGGAACCACTACCGTATTGTATGCTTCCGGTTCCTCTTTCGTGATATAGAACAAGTTTGTTGCAAAAAGACAAACAGTAACCAACACAGCCGCATACTTCCACCATTCCCCGATGGTGAATCTCTGTACCGGTTTCTCTCTTTTCTCTGCCTGCTTACTCAAGCCAAGCTGTCCGCTCAGTTGCCGATAAGCTTCATCCATACGTCCTTTATCCGAAAAACGCATTTCAGTTTTCAGACCCCAGATTTGCTCCAGCTCAAATAAACGCTGACGGCTATCTTTCTCCTTCAACCACTCTAAAACCTCTTTTTCTTCGGTTGCAGTACAATGCTTATTAATATATCGAATTAAAATATCGTCCTTCATTTACTTTCTTTATTGTCTTTCATTATTAAGACAATTAACCAAGAAAGAACTACGGGGTTAAAAAGAAGAAAAAATGCTTTTTTTTGCATTTTATTTTTTACAGACTCCAGAAAAAGCCTGCATGAAAGTATTAACGAAGCAAAAACAACAGGCAGAACAATACCTCCTTCAAATCCTCTCTCAAGAATTTTGTGGCTTTCTGTACATGTTCTTCCACCGTACGGGATGAAATATGCATAGCCTCCGCTATCTCTTTATAAGTCATCTCTTTAAAATAAGACAATTCGAAAGCCTGACGACATTTAGGAGGTAATTTAGAGATGGAAGCTTCCAACAATTTCCGGATGTCACGCTCAACCACCTCATTCCACAATTCATTGGCATCCGATCCTGCCAGCTGAAAGGCCATGCGTTCTTCCGCCAAACGCACCTCCTCCTCATGCCCCAGCACAACAGCTTGGTGCTTCAGATAATTCAGGCAATTATTCTGTGTACATTTATAGAGGAAAGAATGAATGGCATTAGGTGTCAAGGTAGACTTCTGTTCCCAATACATGACAAAAACACTTTGTACAATATCTTCAGCAATATGTTCAGGCACAAAACGGCAAGCTACAGACATCAGACGAGGATAGAAAAGATTAAAAAGAAGACGAAACTCCGCCTCGTCTCCTTTTTGTACTTTATTTATATCTATAGAAATTGTTTGCATCTCCACCTCCAATCCAAAGTTAACAGATGCAAAGCTAATTTATTTTTCCAACTCCTGCAAACTTTCCATTTTCTTTGTTTCCAGGAACTCATAGATGCCACAGAGATGTTCTTTTACCTTTTTATTCCCAAATTCATACACTTTCGTCACTAATCCGTCCAAAAAGTCACGGTCATGAGACACAACAATCAATGTGCCGTCAAAGTCCACCAAAGCTTGTTTCAGGATATCTTTGGTTTTCATATCCAAGTGATTAGTAGGCTCATCTAAAATCAACAGATTCACCGGTTCCAACAATAGTTTGATCATGGCAAGACGAGTACGTTCTCCACCACTGAGCACTTTCACCTTCTTCATGGAAGCTTCGGGGCCGCCAAACATAAATGCACCCAACAAGTCTCGTATTTTATTACGGATCTCCCCTTTCGCCACATCATCTATCGTTTGAAAAACCGTGAGGTTCTCGTCCAATAAAGAGGCTTGATTCTGAGCAAAATAACCAATCTGCACATTGTGTCCCAGCGTTAAAGTCCCTTCATGCTCTATCTCACGCATGATACACTTTACCAAAGTAGACTTACCTTCACCATTCTTGCCCACAAAAGCCACTTTATCCCCTCTCTCGATGGTCAATGAGGCATCCTTGAAAACTACATGGTCACCATAGGTCTTTCCCACCCTGTCCATAATGACCGGGTAATTTCCACTTCGTGGAGAAGGCGGGAATTTCAACCGCAATGCTGAGGTATCTTCTTCGTCCACTTCAACCAATTCTAATTTCTCAAGCATCTTCACACGGCTCTGCACTTGCAAAGTTTTACTATAAGTTCCTTTGAACCGTTCTATGAAATCCTTGGTTTCCTGTATCATCTTCTGCTGTTCCTCATATTGCTTCATCTGTTGCTCGCGTCGTTCTTTACGCAATATCAGATATTGGGAATAGTTCACTTTATAATCATAGATGCGCCCCATCGTCACTTCAATGGTACGGGTTGTGATATTATCTACAAATTTACGGTCGTGGCTGATGACAATTACCGCTTTGGCACTATTGACCAAGAAATCTTCCAACCACTGGATGGATTCAATATCAAGATGGTTAGTGGGCTCATCCAGCAATAATACATCTGGATTCTGGAGCAATAATTTAGCCAACTCAATACGCATACGCCAGCCACCACTGAAATCACTGGTAGGGCGATTGAAGTCCTCACGCATAAAACCAAGTCCCAGCAAAGCCTTTTCCACATCTTCTTCAAAATGGGTAAGATCAATGGAATAAAACTTCTCACTCATGGCAGAAATTTTCTCGATTAACTCCATATATGAATCACTTTCATAATCGGTACGCGTTTCAAGTTCCTTATTTATGGCTTCTATTTCTGCCTCCATAACATGAAGATGCGAGAATGCCTGAGAAGCTTCCTCGAATACAGTACGCCCATCCTCTGTCATCAGATGCTGAGGAAGATAAGCTATCACACAATCCTTAGGAGCCGACACCTTTCCACGACTAGGTTGCCGTACACCAGCCAAAATCTTTAATAAGGTAGACTTACCCGCACCATTTTTCCCCATCAAGGCAATACGGTCTTTCTCATTTATCTGAAAAGATATGTCACTAAACAAGGTGGTACCGCCAAACTCAACGGTCAATCCATCTACTGAAATCATATTTATTCTTTTAATCAGCAAGAGGGTGCGCCAAAAAATGATTCAAGCTACCATTTTTTGACACCCCCTCCTACAAGTTATACTTTATTGTTTTTATACTTTTTGCCAATATCAACTTGCCAATATTAATATCAATAATTGGGCAGTCAGAATACGAAGGAACATGGATACCGGATACACAGTAGAATAACCTACCGCCGGAGCATTATTACCTGCTGTCTGATTAGAATACGCCAATGCGGGGGGATCTGTGTTACTACCTGCAATAAGCCCCATCAACATGAAATAATTCATCTTGTAATGCCAGCGTGCAACCGCTCCCATTATTAATAAAGGTATAACTGTAATGAGGAAACCACAACCCACATACAACAGACCATCTCCATCGACAACCGTATTCACAAAATTCGCACCAGCCTTTATCCCCACACTGGCAAGGAACAAAGCAATACCAATTTCACGCAACATCAAATTGGCACTCATAGTGGTATAAGTCACCAATTTCAATTTATATCCGAAACGACCTATCAAAATAGATACAATCAACGGACCACCGGCCAAACCCAATTTTACCGGAGTAGGAATACCTGGAAATGCAATAGGCAGACTACCAAAGAAAATCCCCAAGAAGATACCCACAAAAATAGTCACGATATTAGGATGATCCAAACGTTTCAATGAGTTACCCATCAAATTGGCAACACGTTCCACCGCATCCTGAGGACCTACCACCATTACACGGTCACCTACCTGCAAGGTTAAGTTACGTGAAGCGAAGATATCCATACCTGAACGGTTGACACGAGTCACATTCACACCATACATACTACTGAAATGAAATTCCCCCAATTGCTTACCATTCATTTTAGGTTGTGTAATCAAAATACGGCGGGATACCATCGGAGTATCCTGCTTTTCCCAATCCACTTCAATTTTAGGACCGATAAAAGCAATAATGGCTTCCGCATCATCCTCTGCACAAACCACAAACAACTGATCACCAAGATGGAAAACAGTATCACGATTAGGAATACTGACATGACCGTTCTGCAAAATACGTGAACAAACAAAATCACGCCCCATGAAGTCTCTGACCTGAAGCAACGTTTTTCCTGCCAATGCCTCATTATGAACTTCCAGGTGCATCATACGAGGAGTCAGATGAGGATTTGCAGCTTCTTCTTTAGCGATATCCTCTTCCTCCTTTTTCAAATTAATCTGGCAAATGTAGCGGATAGCAATAATAGAACCAATGATACCCAGCACTCCCAATGGATAAGCGCACGCATATCCCATCGCTATCTGCGGGCCATTGTAATTCAGCTGGCTCAACGCTTCGTTGGCAGCACCCAGTCCCGGTGTGTTCGTTACTGCACCACAAAGAATACCCACCATCATAGGCAGCTCTATCCGGCCGTTCAAGCCATAATACAAAGCCACAGCCACAGCAATATTCAATGCGACAATCCCCATTGCTACTAGATTCATTGCAATCCCTCCTTTCTTGAAGGAAGAGAAAAAAGAAGGACCTACCTGAAGTCCGATACAGAACACGAACAATATTAGTCCGAAATCCTGTAAAAATGTAAGTATCTGTGTATTCCCCGTTAAACCGAAATGTCCGCAGACAATACCGGTAAACAAAACAAAAGTAACACCTAACGATACTCCGAAAAATTTAATTTTTCCCAGCAACACTCCTACTGCAATCACAAAAGAATAAAGCAGCACGATATGCGCTATTGAGTTTTCATCAAATAATAGATTTTGTAACCAGTCCATGATATAATACTATGTTTTTATAAAATTGCCGCAAAATTAATGAATTCCCCTCACTCAACCCAACAATTTGAAAACTATTATTTCATGATTCTTATTTATTTTGCAATATCCACTTTGCAATAAGAACATCTTTTGCTTTCGTCAGTTAACAAAATGACAGAAACCTCTCTTTCTCCTTTATGAAAATAGCTAAAAAAAGGATTCTATTTAAAAGGTTTTAGTATATTTGCCCATACTATTGAAAAAGTATGTGATATAATTCTTAAATATTAATACCGAATAAACTATGGCAGATAGTAAAGAGAAACTCTTTTCGGACTTCCCAGCCGTTTCTACGGAACAGTGGATGGAAAAGATTACAGCAGACTTGAAAGGCGCTGATTTTGAAAAGAAATTGGTTTGGAGAACCAACGAAGGTTTTAAAGTAAAACCATTTTATCGCCAGGAAGATCTGGAAGGTTTGAAAACAACCGAAGGACTACCCGGAGAATTCCCCTATGTAAGAGGCACGAAGAAAAACGACAATACTTGGTTCGTGCGTCAAGAAATCAAAGTAGAGTGTCCTAAAGAAGCCAATGCTAAAGCACTGGATATTTTGAACAAAGGTGTTGACTCATTGGGATTCTACGTAAAGAAGAAAGATCTCAGTCCTGAATATATCGAAACATTATTGAATGATATCTGTGCGGAATGCATTGAGTTAAACTTCTCCACTTGTCAAGGACATACGGTGGAATTAGCCAAATTGTTGGTTGCTTACTTCCAAAAGAAAGAATACGACCTGACCAAATTGCAAGGCTCCGTCAACTATGACCCTATGGGTAAAATGATGGTAAAAGGCAAAGACCTTAGCAATTTCATCACTACCGCCAAAGAATTGGTAGAAGTACTGGCTCCGCTACCTAAATTCCGTTGTATCTGTGTCAATGCGATAGAACTGAACAATGCCGGATCTTATATTTCACAAGAACTGGGATATGCATTGGCTTGGGGTAACGAATATCTGAGCAAACTGGTAGAAGCAGGAGTTCCTGCTGCACTGGTTGCCAAGAAAATAAAATTCAATTTCGGCATCAGTTCCAACTATTTTCTGGAAATTGCCAAGTTCCGCGCAGCACGTATGTTATGGGCGGACATCGTAAAAGAATATCATCCTCAATGCAACTGCCAACCCGAATGTCCGAACAAAGCGGAAGACGGCACTTGTTTCTGTGCCTGCAAAATGGTGGCACATGCTGAAACATCCACTTTCAACCTGACTTTGTTTGACGCACATGTAAACCTGCTCCGCACTCAAACCGAAGCGATGAGTGCCGCCTTGGCAGGAGTCAACTCCATCACTGTAACCCCGTTTGACAAGACTTACGAAACTCCGGACGACTTCTCTGAACGTATCGCCCGTAACCAACAGTTATTGCTAAAAGAAGAATGTCATTTCAACAAAGTAGTTGACCCCGCCGCGGGTTCTTACTTTATTGAAAATTTAACAATTTCTATTGCCACACAGGCATGGGAGTTATTCTTGAAAGTGGAAGACGAAGGAGGAATGCTGGAAGCAGTCAAAGCAGGAAAAGTACAGGAAGCGATCAACGCAAGCAACAAGGTCCGCCACGACTCCGTTTCAAAACGCAAAGAAATTCTACTGGGTACCAACCAATATCCTAACTTCAATGAAAAAGCAGGCGAAAAGGCTCCTGTAGAAGCCAAATGTTGTTGTGGAGGCAATCATGACAACTGTGAAAAACCGTTTGCCACATTAAACTTCGACCGTGCTGCCAGCCAGTTTGAAGTACTTCGTTTGCAGACAGAGAAATCCGGCAAACGCCCGAAAGCATTTATGCTAACTATCGGTAATCTGGCCATGCGCCAAGCACGTGCCCAATTCTCATGCAACTTCTTGGCTTGTGCCGGTTACGAAGTAATCGACAATTTGGGCTTCCCCACAGTAGAGGCCGGTGTCGAAGCAGCTATGAAAGCCGGTGCAGACATCGTAGTTATCTGTTCCAGCGATGATGAATACGCAGAATATGCTATTCCTGCATTCAAGGCATTAGATGGAAGAGCCATCTTCATTGTTGCAGGTGCTCCTGCTTGTATGGAAGAGCTGAAAGCCGCAGGCATCGAAAACTTTATCCATGTACGTGTTAACGTATTGGACACATTGAAAGAATACAACGCTAAGTTAGGAATTAAGTAAGGAAGAACAATGAAACCGAATTTTAAAAATATAGATATATATGCCGGATTCCAACCTCAGAATGGTATGGAGTGGCAAAAAGAAAACGGCATCACCGCCGACTGGAAAACGCCGGAACACATTAATGTGAAGCCTGTTTACACTAAAGAAGATTTGGAAGGCATGGAGCACTTGAACTATGTAGCAGGTATTCCTCCTTATCTTCGCGGCCCGTACTCCATGATGTACACTTTCCGTCCTTGGACTATCCGCCAGTACGCAGGTTTCTCCACTGCCGAAGAAAGCAACGCATTCTATCGCCGTAATTTGGCATCAGGTCAGAAAGGCTTGTCTGTCGCATTCGACCTTCCGACACACCGCGGCTATGACCCCGACCATGAACGTGTAGTAGGTGACGTAGGTAAGGCAGGTGTATCTATTTGCTCATTGGAAAATATGAAAGTTTTGTTCGATGGTATTCCTTTGAATAAGATGTCTGTTTCCATGACCATGAACGGTGCCGTACTTCCCATCATGGCATTCTACATCAATGCAGGTTTGGAACAGGGAGCTAAATTGGAAGAAATGGCCGGAACCATCCAGAATGATATCTTAAAAGAGTTTATGGTGCGTAACACATATATTTATCCACCTGCCTTTTCCATGAAGATCATCTCTGACATATTTGAATATACCTCACAAAAAATGCCTAAGTTCAATTCTATCTCCATCTCGGGCTACCACATGCAGGAAGCAGGTGCCACAGCAGATATTGAATTGGCTTATACACTGGCTGACGGTTTGGAATATCTTCGGGCCGGAGTCGCTGCAGGTATAGACATCGACGCATTCGCTCCACGTCTGTCATTCTTCTGGGCTATCGGCATGAATCATTTTATGGAAATTGCCAAAATGCGCGCAGCACGTATGTTGTGGGCCAAAATTGTCAAACAGTTCAACCCGAAGAATCCAAAATCACTGGCATTGCGTACCCATTCCCAGACTTCGGGCTGGTCATTGACAGAGCAAGATCCATTCAACAATGTAGGTCGTACTTGTATTGAAGCTATGGCAGCAGCATTGGGACACACCCAGTCACTGCACACCAACGCGTTGGATGAAGCAATTGCATTGCCCACCGACTTCTCTGCACGTATCGCACGTAATACTCAGATTTATATTCAGGAAGAAACATATGTTTGCAAGAACGTTGACCCATGGGGTGGTTCTTACTATGTAGAATCTTTAACTAACGAATTGGCTCACAAGGCTTGGGAACATATTCAGGAAATTGAAAGCTTGGGCGGTATGGCGAAAGCTATCGAAACCGGAGTACCCAAAATGCGTATTGAAGAAGCTGCGGCACGTACTCAGGCCCGTATCGACTCCGGTGCCCAGACAATTGTCGGCACCAACAGATATCGTTTGGAAAAAGAGGATCCTATCGATATCCTTGAAGTAGACAATACAGCTGTGCGTTTGGAACAAATTGAAAATCTGAAGCGTTTGAAAGAAGGCCGCAATCAAGCAGAAGTAGACAAAGCTTTAGCAGCCATCACCGAATGTGTAAAGACAGGTAAAGGCAATTTGCTGGAACTGGCTGTAGAGGCGGCTCATGTCCGTGCTACCTTGGGCGAGATTTCGGATGCTTGTGAAACAATTGTAGGACGTTATAAAGCAGTAATCAGAACTATATCAGGCGTGTACTCATCAGAAAGTAAAAAGGATACAGACTTCGCAAAAGCTTGCGAACTGACCGAAGAATTTGCAAAGAAGGAAGGCCGCCGTCCGCGTATCATGATTGCCAAGATGGGACAGGACGGACACGACCGTGGTGCAAAAGTAGTTGCAACAGGTTATGCCGACTGTGGTTTCGACGTAGATATGGGACCGTTGTTCCAAACTCCTGCCGAAGCTGCTCGTGACGCAGTGGAAAACGACGTTCATGTAGTAGGTGTTTCTTCATTGGCTGCCGGACATAAGACACTGATCCCGCAGATTATTGAAGAATTAAAGAAATTAGGTCGTGAAGATATTTTAGTTATCGCTGGTGGTGTTATCCCCGCTCAAGACTATGACTTCTTATACAAGGCAGGTGTTGTAGCAATCTTCGGCCCCGGAACTTCTGTTGCCAAAGCAGCTGTTCAGATTATGAACATTTTACTGGACGAAGAGGAATAAACTTTTTCACCTAAATAGTTTATCATTTTAAACAATAGTAAAGAATCTGTTTACACTTATTTTGTGTTTACAGGTTCTTTACTTCATTCAAAACAATGGATTATAGCAATTAGAACAAGTATAAATTAAATCCATTTCTTCTAAATTACTAAAAAAACATCAACAAAATTGATATTAGACAACACAAGTAACACAAAAAGAAAACCAGAAAAGCTATCGGCCTTGTAAAACAAAGGTTATGTTAAGCAAAAAGGTGGTACAAAACTTTCAAGAAAAAGTCTGCCCACCTCCTTTAAGAGAAAATTTATGTGTTAGAGAGAATTATTAATAGTTCTTCGTACAAAGTGAATTAAAGTCTGTTTCAATTTTAGGTATCTCCCACACCCAACCTTGTGCATCTTTATCCTTTTCAAGGAAAGTACAGAAAGCTATATCAAAATTTGATCCACGTTTAATAGACAAATGCAAACGTTTCAAATCATAAAAACGAAAACCTTCACCCCATAATTCCACCCGGCGACTATTCATAATTTCCTCTGCCAAAGCATCACCAGTATTACCTTTCGAGACATAAGAGGGATCGCGGGTTATCTGGAATTTAGTAAACACAGTCTGCGCCTCACTATCTTTTCCTGCACGAGCTAAAGCTTCAGCCTGGGTGAGATACATTTCTGCCAAACGCATAAATGCGACATCACCTACAGCATCGGCTGTAGAACGGGCAGTAAACTTACGGTTTTGATAAGCATTCTTTGCATAACTTGATGACGGAACAGATGCTTCCCCAGTCGGATCCCACCACGCACGCCGTAAGTCTGTTTCAGACATCGTTTCATAAGCATCCACATTTATGCACTTCACTCCCTGACGAATGGCACTGGAGTTAAAGTTCCATGACATATATGCATAATAAGAATAAAAATAAACAGTCTTATCATCGGGAGTCATTGCAGCATACATCGCTTCTTTAGTGTCCGTCGTAATATTGGCAAACCCACAATTCAACTGACTGCCAGTCATCAACTGGTGACCACCTGCTTCAGCTAAAGAAATAGACTTCCCTGCATAAACCGCCGCATTATTATAATCTTGCATGGTCAATGCTACACGTGCCTTCAATCCCCATGCCACCATCTCGCTATAATGATTGACATCATTTACTTTTATTCCACTCAAAAGTATACAAGCCTCATCCAAATCATTATTGATTTTAGCATAAACATCTTCTACGGAATTACGTGCCTGCTCTTCGGCCACAGCTTTTTCACGATAAGGAATTCCATCCTGTGTATTATCCTTGCCG
The DNA here is from genome assembly GCF_040929485.1 of Phocaeicola sp. RTP21198st1_B8_RTP21198_201120. NCBI lineage: Bacteria > Pseudomonadati > Bacteroidota > Bacteroidia > Bacteroidales > Bacteroidaceae > Phocaeicola > Phocaeicola sp. RTP21198st1_B8_RTP21198_201120. The sequence goes on from NZ_JBCOCI010000039.1 coordinate 26,482, forward strand.
GCTTCATAACGTTTTGCATAAAGCTGTACCAAATTAAAATGAGCCCAAGCACGGATACACAAAGCTTCTCCCTTTATCTGGTCAAACAATTCCTGGCTAGTTATTTCAACTTCCTCCAAACCCGCCAAAATTTTGTTAGCATTCAGAATCCATTGATAATAAATTTGCCAGAACTTATAATTATAACCATTCGTTTCATTCATATTGCATTGCCATCCTAAATAGGCCGCCTTCATCCATGTATTTGTCTGCCAATTCATATCATCAGCCTCTGCATCACGTGACATCATAAAACCGGGTTCACCGCCCAAACACTGATATCCACTTTCCTGAGAAACCATCTCTTTATGAATTCCATTCAATGCTATATAAAGATTATCCAACGAGGTGTTTATTGTCGTTTCTGAAACAGAGGTAGAGGGAATAGTATCCAGATAATCACCGGCACAACCAGATAGGAACATTACTCCAACTGTCGCTAATCCTAATGTTATATTTTTAATTGATCTCATAATTCTTTTATTTTTTAGAATGAAACATTAAGCCCTAACGTGATATTACGGGACGGCATATATTCATTATAAGTTACACCGGAATAATTAGCCATCGGATTCAATCCCTGACGGGCTTTCAACATGAACAGGTTTTCCGCAGTCAGATTCAAACGGGCGCTCTTAAGCATCACTTTGCTCAACCAAGCTTTTGGGAACTGATAGCCAATAGTGACAGATCTTAAATTAAGATAATCCGAACTGGTAAGCCAACGAGTTGAATAAGACTGACCAATATTCGTGGTATGAGCTGCACTATTGTCTATGCGGGGAACCTCAGTAATATCCCCTGCCTGTTTCCATGCTTTTAACAAATCCGGACTTTGTGCATAACCAAATTCAGTCATACTCATCATGGTAGCATAATTAGTATCCAAAACCTGACCGCCCAACTGGTAAGAGAATACAGCAGCCAAATCAAAGTTCTTATAACTTACTCTGACATTAAACCCACCAAACACATCAGGAATAGAAGAACCACTGAAGTCGTATTTAGCATAAGTATACGAATTGGTCAATTCCTTACCATCAATAGTCACTACTGTTTTTTTATACTCATCAAACTGGCTCTGTGTAATGTTTCCATCCCCTGTTCCAATATTCCCTTGATTATATTTACTTACATCAGCCACATATAAACCATCACCGGTCTGAGGGTCTACCCCATGCCATTGACGAAGCCAGAATTCATAAATGGACTTTCCTTCCAACCACTTTTTAGAACCACTGATATATCCATTTTCTTTCATTGTAGCCGGCAGGTTCTTTATCTTATTCTTCACAAAAGTAGCATTGGCCCCAACAGATACACTCCAGTCTTTATTTTTAAATGCATTATAATCCAACTCTATTTCCACTCCTGAATTAGTGACCTTACCAATATTCTGTATAATGGATGTTACTCCGACAGAAGCGGGCTGAGAAACATCAAACAACAAATCCTTGGAATCTTTCTTAAAATATTCAATAGTACCCGTCAAACAGTCAAACAAACCAAATTCAAGAGCAATATCCGTAGATATTTGTGTTTCCCATTTCAATGAGGGATTGGCTATCACCGTGAAGTAGGCTCCAGCTTCTGAACCATTTTTATATCCCAAACCATATAAGGTCTGATAAGGATAATAATCAGGATCACCATCACTATCCAATATATTATCATTACCTGTTTCACCGTAAGAAGCACGTAATTTCAAGTTATTCACCCATTTCACATCCTTCATAAATGCCTCTTCACTAATTCTCCAGCCTGCTCCGAACGACCAGAAATCCCCCCAACGGTTCTCTTTTGCAAAACGCGAGGAACCATCATGGCGATAAGAAAGTGAAGCGTAGTATTTATGAGCATAATCATAATTGATACGGCCAAAGTAACCTTCCTTTTTATAGGTATTTGTATAGGAGCTAAGTGAACTGATATTTACGAAATTACCAAATTCATACATACCCGAAACTGTTTCCTGAGTCTTCATACCATATAAATACTCATACTTATAAGAATAGTTTTCATGTCCTAAAAGAACGTCAAAGTTATGATTTCCGATAGACTTGTTATAAGTTATCAATTGATTAAAGGTCTGAGTCAGCGTCCGGGTAGACATCTGGTTCAAACGGCCCGGTCCTGCAGTACCATCGCCCACATAAGGATTTTCATAGACTTTACGACGATAATCAATATTATTGATAGAGTAATTGGCTGTAAGGTTCAACCCTTCAACCGGAGTCAAAGTGAGATAAGTATGTCCAGTCTGATTAACACGCACTAGTTCACGTTGATTGAACTCTGTTTCAGCTATCGCATCACGTCCATTATTCGACAAGCGAGTTCCTTCATAATCATAAATATATTCACCCGGATCAGTAGTTGCCTTACCATTAGCATCCAAATAAGCACCGGTTTCCAAATCATGTTTATGAACGGGATATATAGGAGCCATGGTACGAATAAAACGTGTAAGGTTACTATATGAACTCGAATTTCCCGAATCTGAAGTTGAATAATTGGATACCGTACGAGTTACTCCCAAATTCAAACCTGTCTTGAACCATTTAGTAGGGTACACATTATAATTCAAACGACCAGAATAACGTTCAAAGTCAGTCTTAATCATATAACCATCGTCATTTAAATAACCAACAGAAGCATAAGTATCACTTTTTTCTGTTTTTGTATTATAACTCAAATTATATTCCTGACGATAGCCGGTCTTGAAAGCTGCATCTTCCCAATCCAAATCATCTCCCCACTTCAATGCATCGGCTGAAGAATTCAGCTTTCCATCAGTTCCGACAATGGCATCATCTGCGACACCAACAAAAGGATTATATTTCAACGTACTTCCAATTTTAGATGTTGCCAATGAGGCCGCCGTTGCGACATCTTTACCAGATGTAATATAGGAATTCTTCAACATCTCCCATTGTAAAGGATAGTAATCATAAATTCCCACCTTTTTATAATCTTTATAAGCCCTGTTTGACCATCCTTGGTTAATAGTCAAGTTTACTCCTGTTCCACCTGACTCTTTACCTTTTTTAGTAGTAATCAAGATAACACCATTACCCGCACTTGAACCATACAAAGAAGTAGATGCCGCATCTTTCAATATAGTCATAGACTCAATATCTGCAGGATTAATATCACCTATGCTACCATTATATATAGTTCCGTCCACTACATATAAAGGAGCATTGGATGCATTGACTGAGCCAAACCCACGAATACGGATAGAAGAAGATTCACCAGGTTGTCCGGTGGCAGCAGTCACCTGAACTCCGGAAGCATTCCCTTCCAATGCAGCTGTAACATTAGTGATAGCACGTTTCTCTATGGATTTGGCCCCTACTGTGGAAGCAGCTCCGGTAAAAGATGATTTTTTCTGTGTACCATAAGCTACTACAACGACCTCATCAATCAATTCTGTATCACTTTGCATCACTACTCTTTGCTCACCACCCTTTATAGCCAATTCTTGTGTTTTCATACCGACAAACGATATTACCAAAGATTTTGCATTGACCGGAACATTGTTTATACTATACCGGCCATTCATATCGGTAATAGTTCCAAGGGTAGTACCTTTCACAAGAACCGAAGCTCCGACAATCGGCTCATTGTCTTCTGCCGAAACTACAACTCCAGTAATTCGGGATACCTGAGCCATTGCCATACCTGTCCATAGGAATAGACAAGTCAACGTAAACAAAACTCTCTTTTTCATAAAAAAACTTTTTAATTTAACGTTCATAAATGCTAAGTTCTCTTAGAACTTAGATAAAAACGTTCAAAAAGAGTTGTTTTGCTGAGTTTGGCAAGCAAAAAGTAAATCCTGTTAGAATAAAATTATTTATTATCCAACATTTTAGCTGCGATATCTTTGGTATTTAATATATTTTCATATCTTTGCAGCAATATTTAATATAAAGTTCTAAGAGAACTTAGGTCATGTTAAACATTGAACTATAAGGTATTGACAATACTCAAAACATATTGTAACACTTTTACATACATCACATATTCTCAGACAAAATGATTTCATTCCAAATATATTGCTTTATTTCCATCCGGAACGTAAGAACAGACAGTTTCTATAATTCTTTCCGTACCAGTTAAAAATCATAGATGCATAATATATGAAACAAAATGAAGTTCCTTGGGGTAGAATTACAATCTACCTTTGTCTACAATCAGCAAGGGCCACGCCGAAAGTCGACGAAGCCCATTCCTAAAATACTCCATTTACCCATCCTTACTCCCCAAAGATAAGTACAATATTTATTCTTCTATCAATTCGTACTTTCCTTCCGGAAACCAGCGTTCCAGTACATTATCCACTTCTGATTCAATCTCAGGAGTCACATAGCGGCACACCTTTTTATAAGCATAAACCAAAGATACCGCTTCATCAATCCAGCCGATAATTGGTAACCGCTTAGCCGAAATCAAATCAATCGGCAATACCAAATACGAAAGTGCCGCCACAATCAACATTTTATCCGAAGAGGGAGTTTCGGGGCTTCGCAATACATAATATAATAGAAGTACAGGACGAGCAGTCGTTCTACTGGTGGCCTTTACGTAATCCGTAATTTTCTCCCACAGGAGCTCATAATCAATCAAGTTTTTTTTCATTTTCATATATGATTTTGTTAAGGGTAATATATCTATTATTTCGATAAATTTATGAACTTAACTTCGTAAGCCAAGCAACTTATGTTCGTGAGCCAAGTTACTTAACTTACTTGCCCCATGAACTTAAGTTCATTAAAATGATTATCTTGTTTATTTTCCGGTACTCATCACTCCGGAATCGTTATCACTATTATTCACCCTCCGTTGGCCTGCTTTAAACTTACGGCCAAACGAGAAATTATAAGAAACACTTGCCAAAAACATTTGCGAGCTCTCCTTCACATAATTCGTTTTTTTATAAGAAGCATATTTATTCCAGTTCTCAGTCTGCTGTTTATAATTATCCGTAAACGGATTAAAAGCTCCCAACCCTACACGCAAATTCTTGTGCGTGTAATACATCACCAATACCTGAATATTCTCCCCCCCTGACAAGGTTTCCCCCCAGAAATTATTCCAATTAGTATTCATCTGCCAGTAAAGAGAGAACTGCTTGTAATTAAAGGATGCTTCAGCATTACAATACCAGTTTGTATAAGTATGAGAATATGTATTACCATGACTCATATAATGGTTTACTCCACCGGTAAACGAGAACTGTAGCATATCCTTAATAGGGCCAACACGCAAAGTCAGACGCCCTGATAATTTCTGCCAATCCTTTTGATTGTCCCATGTCTGTACAATCTTGTCACCGTCCTGATACTTCTCGTCCATAATGGCATTCGGCTGATAATCATACGCCCCCCAAAGATTAGAATAAAATATACCTTTCTGCCATTCGTATGTCAACTCTGTGTGATAACGCAAATAGGCTTTCAAGTTCGGATTGCCTCGTCTGATTTGCAACGAATCCACAATCTGTTCTACTGCACTTAAATCCCCCAATGACGGAGAAGCATTACTGATATCGGATTTCCAACGGACGAATGAATTTCCCGGCAACGTATAATGCAGTACCAAACGAGGATTAAAACTATAATTCTCATACGAATCATCACCACTTTGTTTGTAATAAGAACGAGTAACACCTACACCCAATCTGTAGTCCAATTTATTTACCTTTCCTCTATATTCCCCATAAACATATGTATCCCCTTGATTCATATCCGTCTCATAATAATGACCGTTACGGTATGCATTATTGGCGAAAGACTGGGTATGGCGCAACCCGAAACTCAACGAATTTCCTTTAGAAAATTGCTTCTCATAAACAGCCTCCCCAATTAGAGAATATTTATCTCCTAATACATTATTATTAATATCAGTCAACAACTCATCCTGCAAGCTTTCTTGATACAAACGGCGTGATTTTTCCCTATTATAAGTACCTACCACATTGAATACCAAAAGTTGCTTATTTTTCAATCCCTGTTGATAATAAAGATCCAACGAAGGACGAGACCAACTTTTTTTAGTACGGTCTATCATATCCACCTTATCATCAGAATCGGCAACATTAGTCAATACTCCTTGATAATCCCAATGAGGCTGGCTATTACTTCTCAAACGAAAAGTAGCACTGAACAATGAATTTTCAGTCTGCTGTAAATTATAATTCATACTTAAATTATTCATAAACACAGATCCGTGCCCCGGTTCACCTTCTTCTATACGATGTAATGTTGTTCCGTCCGCCAAATGGAATTCCTCTTCATTATCCCGATACATACCATAGAAATCGCGAGGTCCCATGTAATACGAAACACCAAACTCAGACTTCTTATGGTTCACTTTTCCAAAAACATTATATTCTCCCCACATGGCATTCATCCCCTGAGACAAATCCACTCCAAAGTTTCCCCCCGTTTCCGGACGACGGACAATATAATCAAGCACTACCTCAGCATTACCATAACGCAAACCAGGGTTGTCATGATACTCTATACGAATAATGTCTGATGGCTGTAATGCCTTAATCTCTTCAACTTCTGCTTTCGCTCCATTGATACGAAGCTGAAGTTCTCCTCCCCCTAACACTCCTATCTCATTATTCATGGGATTTATCTGAATACGGGGAAGCATCATCTGTTGCAACAGATTGACTCCATTTGTTGAAATCTTCATTTGCCGTTCAGAAGGAAAAATCAACTTACGATCCGAATGACTGATTTGTCCGGAAGCACTAACTGTTACACCTTCCATAGCCACAGCATCATCTTCCAATAAAATTTCCCTTAAATTTATATTCTGTTTAATTCCGTTTAATACAATAAATTGCGTACGATATCCCACACAGGATAATGCCAATAAATAATCGCCTGCATAGACCTTATTCAGTAAGAAATCGCCTTTGCTATTCGTAATAGTTCCTCCAACAAAAACCGAATCTGCTGTTTGTAAAACTACATTAACATATTCTGCAGCCTTTTTACTTGTCGCGTCTTTCACAGTGCCCTTTATAATTATTTGTTGGGCAAAAACTCCTTGTACCATACTGGCTACCAGTATGACTATCATTACTATTTTTCTCATTTTAAATATTATGATTTTATTCTTTTTACAAGATGGCCTGTCCTGCTTAAAAGTTATTGTTTTACAGTTTAGACGCTAGAAGATGAAAAAAAGTTGCACTTCCCGAACTTTTTGCTTAAAAAAAGGTTATATTTGCAGAAAACCTGTTTCAATAATGAAAAAAATTCTTCTAACATTAGCACTTGCCTTTTGTTGTGTTGCAGGGCAAGGACAAACTACAGCCATACCGGCAGGTGTCAATATTCAAGAGTTAAATACAAAGTGGGCAAAATTCACTCAGTATGCCGAACAAAAGCAAATAAATAAAGCGGTAGAAGAGGGAATACGGGTAAGTACGCTCTTTACTCAAAACAGACAATATAAAGAAGCCTTTGCCACTTGCCGACAAATGGACGCACTGATTTATTATAGTGAGCAAGAAAAAAAATCACCTGAGTACAAATTGCGTTTCATGGTGGGTAAAGAACGCCTGCGTATGTATACGAATCTAAAAAATACAGAACAATGCAAGATACTATTGAAACAACTTCACTCCTATACAGACCTATTAAAATCAGACTCTTTACAAGAAGAACTTCTAATGACGGAAGCCAATTATTATCAAACTTTCGGTATGACAGACAAAAGCTTGGAATGTTACAACATCTTATTCCAAAAGCGCTCTACCGGTAAAGATGAAAAAGGAATAGACCAATGCTATAAAGACATGTTGGGATATGCCGAACAGAATAATAATGCCCCATTGGCTATTGCAATGAGAAAACTTTATACTTCATGGCAAGATTCCATAAAAGCAGTAAAAACAGCCAATGAGCTAAACACACTACAACAAAAATATGAAACCAGTCAAAAAATTTTGCAGGAAAAAGAAGACAAGATTACCACAAATCTAATTATTATCATTGCATTATGTGTGTTATCTGCCATATTAGCTGCCGGATTATTATTTTTAGCTACCTTGTTATTTAAACATATCCGCCAAGTAAAGAAATTGAAACATAGCCTACAGATAGCGAATGAAAACAATGAGCAGAAGTCTAAGTTTATCGGTAATATCAGCGCCCAAATTGAACCAAGTCTGAATACAATAGATGAAGCAACAAAGGGAACAATATCTACCCCAATATTACATGAAAACATCAAGGCACTGAAAGAACTAATGACAGCTATCCAGACGTATATTTCATTGGAAGAAACACGTGAAGAACATTATCCGCTAAAGGAACTGAACATAAATACATTATGTGAAAGTATTATGGAAAAAGCGAAAATAAACTTCAAGTCCGGAGTAGAAGCAGTGGTAAACGTCCCACGTGTAAATATTAAGACAAATGCAGAAGAATTGGAACGCATATTAAACCATTTATTGAACAATGCAGCAGAATATACGAAAAGCGGTAAGATTTCACTGGAATTCAAAAAACGAAGCGCTCATACACATCAATTCATACTAACTGATACGGGAACGGGAATTCCGGTTGAAGCGCGTGAAAGACTGTTCAAGCCATTTGCAAAAATACGTGATTTAACACAAGGGAACGGACTAGGGTTGCCTACCTGCAGCCTTATCGCTTATAAATTAAATGGCACACTGACTTTGGACACTGATTATAAAAAAGGGACCCGGTTTATACTGGAACTTCATGTATAATAGTGTACATTCTCACATATTAACATGGATTATTCATTCTGACAATCAATAAATTTGATTTAATCCGTGTTAATATGTGATGATTTCCTGTATCTCTCCGTTAGTGAGATTATAAATTAATGAGAAGAAAGAGACAACACATCCAATCCTGAAGGGCTTTGGAATACCCTTAATCCGAATTCGGGAAGCACAGCCAACAAATGGTCAAAGACCTCTGCTTGCAAGCGTTCGTATGGAATCCAGTCTTTATTGGCAGAGAAGAAATAAAGTTCTATGGGCAATCCTTGCGGCGTAGGTTGTAATTGACGCACCATCAAAATCAATTCTGTATTCACCCGAGGATTATGACGCAAATAATATTCCAGATAGTGACGAAACACATAAAGATTCACTTCCTCCTTTCCCGTTTTTTCAAAGTCTGACATCCAAGCTTGTTTTTCAAATGTCTTCATTTGCTCCAGTGTACAGAAATGGACTGTATTCATATCTATATTAATAGAACGCTTCACCCTACGTCCACCACTTTCCCGCATACCACGCCAGTTCTGAAACGAATCACTGACCAATGCATAAGGAGGAACTGTGGTTATAGTATTATCCCAATTGCGTACTTTTACAGTGGTAAGGGTCACTTCTATTACTGTACCGTCAGCTCCATATTTCGGCATAGTAATCCAATCTCCCGGTCGAAGCATATCATTGGCAGAAAGCTGGACTCCGGCAACCAATCCCATAATCGTATCTTTGAAAACCAACATCAAAATAGCAGCAGAAGCACCCAATCCTGTAAGAATGTTCACAGGATCTTTATCTATCAATGTACTGACTATAATAATTACCCCTACACAAATCACAATCAGTTTTATCATCTGATATACTCCTTTCAGAGGATGATTTTTCAGCTTCTCATGTTCACTTGAAATGGTATAGAGAGAGGTCAAAAAAGAACAGATCAATTTCATGGCTACAGCCGTGATGTAAACCCAGCATAGCTTCAGTATGAATGTCAAAGTCACAGGCTCATGTGGAAAAGCAAAAGGAAGTAATACATACAATATTATAGGTGGAATAAGATGACACATATTATCCAGTACAGCATCATTGAATAAATAATCATCCCAAGTAGCCTGTGTTCTTGCTGTCAGTTTTTTTATAGTAGGAACTATTATTTTTCTACAAAAGTAATCTGCCACAAAAGCAATGATCAGAATCCCTGCTATCATGACAATACGCTGAGTGATGCCCAGACTTTCCTGATGCACCCCCATCTGTTGCAATAAGTTAGTAAGATCGTTGTTTATTGTATCCATATTTTATACGTTTGCTGCAAAGATAATAAATTCACCACAGACTATATATATCAACTCAGATTATTTATATTGACAATCAGCAATTTATATTCAATCTGTGTTAATTTGTATAATCTGTGGTGAAATATGAAAAGGAAACATTCACTGTTTCTTTGTCAACCATTTCTCTTGAATATTCTGCATCACTTCATACCAATTAGGAATATAAACGGTAGCAAAAATCGTATTCACGGCCATACCAAATACTACTGCCGCACCTAGTGCCACACGGCTTCCGGCACCAGCGCCTGTTGCAAACAGCAACGGCATCACACCTAATACAAAAGTAAATGAAGTCATCAGAATAGGACGCAAACGCACATGCCCCGCCTCATAAGCCGCCTCACGGATAGGATTGCCGGCCTTACGGTAATCACGGGCGAACTCCACAATTAAAATACCATTTTTCGCCGATAAGGCTATCAACAGAATAATACCGATTTGTGTATAAATGCTGACTGGAACTCCCATCACCCAACAACCGAGCATCGCTCCCAAAATAGCTACCGGTAATCCCATTACGGCAGCCACCGGGCTTGTCCAACTTTCATACTGAGCTGCCAATACTAAATAAGCTACCAACAAAGCCATGATTAAAATAATAGTAGTAGTATTACCAGCCTGAGTTTCTTGATAAGCAACAGAAGTCCACTCATATCCAAACTCTCCTCCTAGCTGATTTTTTATCAAACTCCCCACAGCCTCTATCGCCTGACCGGAACTACTCCCCGCAGCCGGAGTAATAGTGATAGAAGCTGCCGAATACATATTATATCGGTTTATCTGATCCATTCCCAGTTTTTGCTCTATTTGTGTAAAACTACTGAAAGGAACCATCTCTCCTTTCGAATTGACCACACTCAGTTTCAACACATCATCAATCACCTTTTGGGCCTGTTCACCAGCCTCCAATTTTACCTGGTAGATACGGCCGAATTCTACAAAATCATTTACATAAGCCTGCCCCATATAATACCCTAATGTAGAGAAAACCTGATTCAACTGCAAGCCCATTAACTGAACTTTATCACGGTCTATATTCAAAAAATACTGAGGTACATCCGCTTGATACATACTGCTTATAGAAGCAATAGCCGGCTCATTGTGATAATTAGCCAATAACGCCTCAACCGCCTTTTGCAGTTCTTCTGCACCCAAAGACTTGCGATCTTCCAGTTCGAGTTGTAAACCACCTGTATTACCCATACCAGGGATAGCAGGAGGAATAATACCAAAGACTTGGGCTTCCTGTATCATGGCATATGCCTGTTCATTAAAACGATTAACCACCGCTTGAGCGGTATGCTCCTTACCCGCACGCTCTTTCCAATTCTTCAGCACCACAAAATAGGTAGCCGCATTAGGCAACTGACCACCTCCCATGATACTGAATCCGTTTACTCCCAAATAAGTCTTCACTTCGGGATACTCTGACAAAATAGCATCAATCTGCTTACCCACCATTTGTGTACGTTCTAAAGAAGAGGCAGCCGGAAGCTGAATGGCAATCATAAAATATCCGTCATCTTCTTCGGGAATAAAGGTGCTGGGCCATTTTACAAACATCAGAATAGCAATGACTGATATTACGATATAAGAACCGATAGCAATAACCGGACGTGCCAACAACCATTTTACTGAAGCGTCATAAACCCGCTGCATCCAGTCATTCATACTATCAAACCAACGGAACAAACGCGCTTTATGCATCGGAGTAGGACGGAGCAACAGAGCACAAACAGCCGGAGTCAATGTCAATGAATTGAAACCACTTATAACCGTAGAAGCCGCAATAGTCAATGCAAACTGTTTATAAAGCTGCCCGGAAATTCCACTAATCAGTGTAGTAGGGATAAAAACGGCAAGCAGTACCAGCACCACTCCGACAATAGGTCCGGTAATCTCTCCCATAGCCTGCTCGGTGGCCGCCCGGGCGTCCAGCTTCCCTTCATCTAGAATACGGGTGGCATTTTCAGTCACCACAATGGCATCATCCACTACAATAGCTATAGCCAATATCAAGCCGAACAGTGTCAATGTATTGATAGAAAAGCCTAAAGCAGCCATTACCGCCAGTGTTCCGATAAGAGAAACAGGGATAGTAAGACATGGAATAAGAACTGCCCGCCAGCTTTGCAGGAAAAAAAAGATAACCAGCACCACTAGAACAATCGCCTCCACGAAAGTCTTCATCACTTCATCAATAGAGTCATGAACCACATCTGTAGTGTCCAATGTTACATTATACTTCACCCCTGCCGGAAATGTTTCAGCCAATTCCGCCATGCGTGCACGAACTCCTTTAGACACATCCAATGAGTTACTCCCCGGTAACTGATAGACAGCAATACCTGCTGTAGGTTGTCCCTTCAATTTGGAAACAACTCCATACTCGGCACTTCCCAACTCAATTTTGGCAACATCTCTCAGACGAAGTACCTTCCCCTGGTCTTCCACTCTCAATATGATATCCCCAAACTCTTCAGAAGTAGAAAGCCGTCCCTTCACATTCAGCGTATATTGAAAATCATTATTGGCCGAACTACCGATAGGCTGTCCCACATAACCGGCTGAAACCTCCATGTTCTGACTTTGAATAGCAGAGTAAACTTGCTGCGGAGTAATATTGCGGATACGCATTGTTTCAGGATTCAGCCATACACGCATGGAATAGTCTCCGGCTCCCATCACATTCACCGCTCCTACTCCCGGCACACGTGTCAACTGGTCTACCAGATTCAAATTGGCATAATTGGTCAGATAAAGGCCATCATAAATACTATCACCACTCAGTGTAAGCATCATCACAATATTGGATGACTGCTTCTGCACCGTCACTCCCTGTACTTTCACAGCTTCAGGCAAAGAATTCAACGCTACACTAACTCGGTTTTGTACCATTACAGTTGCCATATCAATATCCGTTCCCACTTCGAAAGTCACAGTCAGCGAATAAGCACCCGATGCGGAGGAATTGGAGCTCATATACAACATTCCATCCACACCGTTTACCTGCTGTTCAATGGGGATACCGACAGTTTGAGCTACAGTTTCAGCATTGGCACCCGGATATACCGCACTGACTTGCACGGTAGGCGGCGTAATATCGGGATATTGCGCCACGGGCAATATATTCAGAGTTACAAGTCCGGCCACCACGAATAACAAAGCCAGCACCGTGGCAAATATAGGCCGTTCTATGAAAAATTTTGAAAACATAAGGCTATTGAAGTTTATTGGTTTGTTCTATCGGTTTAATTTTCATGCCTTGGCGCACTTTCAACAATGCCTTGGTGACATAACGTTCGGAAGGTGACAAGCCACTTTTTACAACACGCATATTATGATCCGCCAATTGCCCGACTTCAATATGCCGATAATTCACTATATCACTATCATTCACTACATACAAATACTTGCCCAACTGATCTGTTCCGATAGAAGCATCATTAACCAGCACTGCATTCCGCGCTTCACCGTATGGTAACGTGACACTGACAAATAATCCGGGACGAAGCTTCCCGTCAGAGTTATCTAATTCCGCACGCAAACGGAGAGTACCTGTAGTTAATGTCACATTGGGAGAAAGATAATCTAGTTTCGCTTTCCATGCCTGTGCCCCGTCAGTCCCCAAGCGCAAGGTTACAAAATGAGTTTCTGCAGGAATCTTGCTGGCAGCCTCCTGGGTCAGCTCATATGTCAGATATTGGTTATCTGCAATATTAAAATAGGAATACATACGGTTATCCTTATAAACAGTAGCCAATTTAACCGGTTGCAAAGCACCACCGATGTATGCTCCGACAGAATAAGCTGATACATCAACCACTCCATCACAAGGAGCCTTGACATAGCAATAACTCAAGTTGGTACGCGCAGTTTTCAAAGCTGCTTCAGCATTACTTACGGCAGCCTCACAAGCAACGACATGGCTTTCTGCCTGCAAATATTGTATACGGCTCACCGCATCACTTTTTATCGCTTCTTTCATACGTTGATAACTACTGACAGCATATTCAAGATTGGCTTTAGCCGTTTTTAATTCAGCTTCCGCTTGTTTCACTGAATTTTCATAAAGTGTCGGTTCTATAACAAACAATACCTGTCCCTGACGTACCCGGGAACCAGGTGCAAAATTCTTGGATTGTAAAATTCCATTTACTCGTCCCACCAAATCTACAGTGGATTCCGCTTCCAAATAACCGGGATAATCTTTGGTCAGCGTCACATTTTCCACCAAAGGTTTCGCTACATCTATAGGCAATGCCTGCATTCCTGTCTGAGAAGGTTTATTTTTATCGCAGGCGGTGAGCACACATACCGTCCATGCGAAAGTTATCATTATTCTTTTCATATCTTGGGTTAGGTTTTTTATTATTTCTATAGTTCAACAACTTTTCCGTCACAGTCTACCAGCCTCCACCCAATGCCTGATACATCTGAATCAGACAAAGCAATGAATATCCCTGTGCCTGCACCAATGAATTCTCGTATGACAGTAACGAACGCTGTGCATCCAACACATTTTGGAAAGGGCTCAGCCCCTGTTTGTATAAGTCCAATGAAAGTTTAAATGCCTCTTTCCCCTGATTCAGCATCTCACGACATGCCACAATCTGTTTAATGGAATTCTTATAACTACTCATGGCATTATCCACCTCCTGCACTGCTGTAAGAACCGTAGTATTGAACTGATTGATTGTCTCATCCAGTTGTGCACGCTGCAAGCGTACATTATTCGCACGCTGGCCACCATTAAAAATCGTCCAGCTCATAGAGGGAGCGATGCTCCATGTCATACTGCTACGTTTAGTAAAGTCTTTCATATCATGTGAAGCATAGCCGAAGGAACCGTTCAGAAAAAATGAGGGAAGCCAATCGGTCTTAGAAGCTCCCAACAGGGCTGCTTGTGCATTGACTTGACGTTCGGCAACCCGTACATCGGGACGTCGTAAAAGTAATTGTCCGGGAAGACCAACCCCTACCGGCTCTATATAATCGGGTAACGGTTTTCCCGTTTCCAGTGCAGCCGTCACATCCTGAGGATAAAGCCCGAGCAATACAGCCAACGCATTCATATATTGAATAATACCGGATTCTGTAGCAGGAATAGAAGCCAATGTACTATAATAAACCGATTTAGCCTGAGCCACATCCAGTTTGGAAGCCAATCCGGTATTATAACGCACTTCAGTTATATCCACTACCGCCTTTTGAGATAAAGCATTGCGCTGTAACACACTGAGTTCCTGTTGGGCCTCACGCAAATTAAAATAGGCTGACGCCACTTCTGCACAAAGACTTACCATCGTCGCATTGTACTCTTCACGACTTGCCGCAAAATTTTCTTTCTGCGCTTTCACCCGTTGGCGGATGGAACCGAACACATCCACCTGCCAGCTCATATTAACCGTTGCATCATAATACCCCACTCTGGATTGAGGCTGTCCCGTACCGGTATTACCACTAGTCTGTTGGCGGTTCCACCTGGCATCCAATGACAAAGCCGGATAATAGCCTCCTCTGGCTATCCTCAGATTCGCTTTCGCCATATCTATACGATTCAAGGCAGTAAGGACAGACGGATTCTGCCTGACAGCCACATGAATCAATGAATCCAGTGTGGCATCCTGAAATACAGTCCACCAATGGTCATCCACCGGAAGCTGTTGTTGAAACATCGCATCCTCTTCTTGCCAATGTTCCGGCAAGGGTACATTCAATAATTTTTCGGTCCGCTGCTGGGCATTCAGTGCCAAAGGAATGATTAAAAGGAGCCATGCTCCCCATCTACGTATTTTCCTCATAAGTTTATCACATTAAAAAACATTAGGAAAACACATGAAGCAACGTTTTGTTTAACCCTTTGACTTTCAAAAACAAAACAGCCTCTCCTTCTGAGAAGAAAAGGCTGAACCATAAAATATGAAAAGAGAAGTTATTTACCAAACATATTATTTATTAATGACATAGAACCAGTCAGCATACTTCCCAAGACATCCTGATTAAATGCAATGGAATAGTTTTCGGGAGATAACTGTATATCCATTTGTACAATACCGTTTTTGCTGATTTTCTTCAATTCTTTAGCCTTTATATTATAATAGGCAAAACGGCGGAAACTTTGATACACATCACTCATCTCCACATCTACATGCTGCAATACGGAAGCGCCGCCTGCTACCGTAGGCAGCTCTAATGTCTTTCCATTATCCAACGTCAGGACACACTTACTGTCATTAAGAATTTCCACCTCATGCCCCGACCCGATAGTAACAGCCAGCGAATAACGTATGGTACTTTTATACTGAAATCCAGCGAGTGCCACATATACGTCCATATTATTGGAAACACCCAGATTCATACCCTCGCATACCACTGTACGCACTCCGGTCTGGTTGGTTTCATCGTAAATTACCTTTTGCGCCATAGCTCCTACACTCAGAAGCAAAAAGACGAATAAAAACAATACTTTCTTCATAATTCTTCAGTTATTATTTCATCATACAACAAAAACAAACTCATAACGATGACAATATTAACAAAAACTTTTCATACAACATATATCACAACGCATCATTTATACGTTTTTATCCGAACAAGCATAGAACTATAACCTTTCGCATCTCTTATTTCAATCTACTCTACCGATTCGATTCCAACGAATTGAATTTTGCTCTTCATCTTTTGAATACCAAATCCATTGTACTACACCCACAATGAAATCATCAGGCACCAATCCCCAATGTCGTGAATCCAATGAATGGTGTATATTGTCTCCCAGCATAAAACAGCTCTATCATGAAAGAGAATTTCTTTTCGAGTCCATTCTTTCATCAAAAAAGTCAACTGCTCCTTTTCTATCCTTTTACACGAGAAGAAACAAAATACCCCAAAAGCCAACAACACATAAAGCAGGATTTTCATAATTTTGCTTTCAGGATATCATCCATCTCAAATATTTCAACATTACATTCCGATTCACAATTTAACAAGTACAACCGAGGGGTATATTGAGAAAGAAGCACACTCATGCTTTGGTGTTCCAATGCGTACTTGCCTACCAGTTCACCATCGGTGAATCAGCACTCTTTTCCTCCCGTGCATACAACAGGACAGTAGAAGGCAAATTAACAAAATATAAAGTATCGTCCCCCTCTGTTTTTCCAATAAATTCAGCAGCTACAAATTCTCCAGGCCCTTGTCCACTGCTTCCAAAGCTACCCACTCTTTCGCCTGTCTGTTCCTCTAGAATCTGACAAATAGGTTCACCGGAAAATTTACAACGTTGAACCATAAGAATTCCACAATCAAGAGAAGAGAATGTAACCAACTCATTGGAGATAATTTCTTTATCATAATAAAAGCCATAGATCGGTTTGGTGGGAATAGATAAAAAGTCATTTCCTTTGTTACTGACACAGGAAATAAAAAAAGGATGGCAACAATCGAATAATACAATTTTATTTTAATCATAATTTTAATACTCTTCAAACGGGACAAAACAAATGCTTAATGCCTATTTATTTTGTCCCGTATTACATAAATGTCTAATTACTCAGGAATGGTATATCGATTTACCCAATTTGCTTCCTTACTTGTCTCAATAATAACAGGTTTTCCCGGAGGACCTACAACGAGTTCATAACAACGTGAATTACGTTGATACATACAATCCTTCGTACCTAAAGTCAAGGCCTCCACATTTGACAAAGCTAAATCGGACAATTCTTCTTTGTTTTGAGAACCATACAAAACATAACTTCCACCAACTGCCAATGAGGCAATCAATGCCATTTTAAGTGTTCTTTTCATAATATATTTTTTTAAGTTTAAAATAGGGATATCTCATGATGATTCAAAGATGTATGATGAAAAAGATACCGTCTGTCCCTATCATCAGAAACAGACAGTCCACGAAGGCCATTTAGTTTGATTGCATTTGGAGGTGAATGTTTTCATTGTATCACTTTTTATAAAGAACA
>NZ_JBCOCI010000040.1:0-44551 GCF_040929485.1 Phocaeicola sp. RTP21198st1_B8_RTP21198_201120
TCTGCAAATTCAGTAATGAGAGGACGTGTAAACGCAATAAGGACGTTCAAGGGCTTAGTTGCGGATTTGAGGTTAATCAAAACCAAAATTAAATTCTATGCTAAACGTACAATCTCTAACCCAAAGGACATTTGCACAGATAGTAGTCTTTGCATTACTCCTATTAAACAGTACACTGGCATTTGCTCAAAATCAAGTTAACGGTATTGTCACAGACAAAACCGGAGAACCCCTTATCGGAGTGAATGTAGTCGAAAAAGGTACTACCAACGGTGTTATCACTGACTTTAACGGACAGTTTACACTGAATGTAGCACAAGGAAAGACACTCGTATTCTCTTACGTGGGTTACACTACCCAGGAAATTACAGTAAAAGGATCTTCTTTGAAGATTATTATGGAAGAAGATTCTAAAACATTAGATGAAGTTGTGGTAGTAGGTTATGGCAGCATGAGTCGTAAGGATGTAACCAGCTCCATTACCACTGTGAAAGCAGACAAACTGAATGTAGGAGTTTATTCTGACCCTGGACAGTTGCTGCAAGGTAAAGTCCCTGGTTTGACGGTAGTACAAAGCAGCGATCCGACTTCTGGTACTGCTTCTATCTCTTTACGTGGGGCTTCTTCTCTGCGTACCGGTGCGGCAATGGAACCTTATTATGTTATTGACGGTATTCCCGGTATGTCATTAAGTCTGATTGCTCCCGAAGATATTGAAAGCATTGACGTACTTCGTGACGCTTCTGCAACGGCTATTTATGGCTCCAAGGCTGCTAACGGTGTAATCTTGATTACCACCAAAAAAGGTAGTAAAAGTGAGCACACTTCTGTAAACTACAGCGCATATCTTGCATTTGACAACATTGCCAAGCGTTTAGATATGATGACTGCCGACGAACTCCGCACCTATGCCAAGGAAAATAACATCACTCTTCCGAATGACAAAGGAGCAAACACCAATTGGAACGATGAAGTACTGCGCACAGCAATCAGTCATAACCATAACGTTTCTATCAATGGCGGTTCAGAAAAGACTCAATACAGTGCCAGCATGAGTTATCAAAACAAACAAGGTATCGTACGTGGTACAGATTTCGAGCGTTTCGGCGGCCGCGCATTTTTGCAAACCAAAGCACTGAATGATCGGCTCACCTTAGCCTTTAACGTGAATGCCGCACAATCAAAAGGTACCACCGTTGATTCCGCCAAAGATGGCCAATCCGTATTCGACGCCATGAATTATTATTCTCCACTAGTTCCTGTCACCAACGCAGACGGTTCTTGGTATAGCGACAAAACTATCTCCCAAAACTTCAATCCTGTATCCATGATCAATGAAGATACTTTTGAAAACAACAAGAAACTCCTTCAAGGAACAGCCAAAGGTACTTTAGATATCACTAAGGACTTAAAATGGAACTTAAGTCTTTCCTATCAAGACGAACAATATATATGGAACGAATACCATACCAGCAAATCCCAATATAACACCCGAAATGGCGAAGCTAAACGTATTGCAACAGAAAACAAGAAAAAAATTCTTGAAACATACATAAACTATGATCATACATTCGCCAATATCCACAAACTGGGCCTGATGGCCGGTTATTCATGGGAACAGAATGATGACAATGACAGTTTCGGTCTGGATGTCTACGACTTTTACAATGATAACACCACTTTTTATAATCTGAACCTTGCCAATAAAATGGATTGGCAGAATGGCGGTATCACCAGCAATAATAACGGTCATTTGGAAACTTTACGTATGATCTCATTTTATGGACGTATCAACTACTCCTTCAACAGCAAATACCTGCTTCAAGCAACAATTCGCCGTGACGGCTCCTCTGCCTTTGGAAAGAACAACCGTTGGGGAACTTTCCCATCCGCATCGTTGGCATGGCGCATGAGCGAAGAAAAGTTCATCAAAGATTTAAATGTTTTCGATGACTTGAAGTTCCGTGTTGGTTATGGTGTTAGTGGTAACTCACTCGGATTCGGAGCTTATTCGGCTATTCAGACTTACAGTACTTCAGGTTGGTTCAACTATACAAACGCCAATGGCACACAGAACAGTTACCATACCCTAGCAGCCGCCTCAAATGCCAATCCAGACCTAAAATGGGAACGTACAGCCATGTTGAACATCGGGCTGGACTTCAGCTTCTTTGGGGGCAGATTAGGAGGAACCATCGAATACTATGACAAGCGTACCAGCGACCTGATATACACTTACGAGGTTTCCACAAACCGCTATCCTTTCGGAACCATGCCGGCCAATGTGGGAGATATCAGCAATAAAGGTATTGAATTTACCATAAATGCCACTCCTATACAAACAAAAAATTTCTCTTGGCAAACCAGTTTGAACTTATCTCATAATAAAAATAACGTAGAAAGTATATCCAACAGTGAATATTCCGTAGATTATATCCGTGCAGCCGATCCTGAAATCGCAGGTTATTCTTCAAATGCAGACGTACAGCGCATCATGGAAGGACATCCTATCGGCACCTTCTACACCTACGAATGGGCCGGCTACAATAACCAAGGAGTATCCATCTTTTATGTACACGATCCTGAAACGGGTGAACGTACAGGCGAAACGACCACAGATCCTGAAACTGATAGAGACCGTACTATTACCGGCTGCGCACAACCTGATTTAAATTTAGGCTGGAGCAATAACTTCCAATACAAGAACTGGAATCTCGACTTATTCTTTACTGGTGTTTTTGGACAAGATATCTACAACGCCACTGCAGAACAATACTCTAATGTTTCTTTTGTGAAAGAAGGCCGCAATGTATTAAAAAGCGTAGCTACCGAACACCGTGCTACTGACACACAATCTCAAGCACCATCCAATCGCTGGATAGAGAACGGTAGTTATTTCCGTCTGTCCTCAGTCTCATTGGGATATACTTTCGGCAAAATTGGTAACTGGATAAACTCGCTCAAGCTATACGCCACTTGTAATAATGTATTCACCATTACCGGTTACTCCGGCCGTGATCCGGAAATCAACCTTGGAGGCTTGGAACCGGGCATGGACAGACGTACCAATTACTATCCGCGTACCCGTTCATTTATGATCGGTCTAAACGTGAACTTCTAACCATATAATTGAAAACTGATATGAAAAATAACATAAAATTAACAACCTGGCTGGTAGGTAGTCTGCTTACCTTCTCCGCCTGCACAGATCTAAATGTGGATCTTAAGTCCACTTATACCGAATACCCGGATTCCGAAATTGCCAAGGAAGCTAAAATGGCAGGTTTGTATTATGGATTCGGCGGAGCATTAGGACGTCGTTATATGGAAGCTGCCCTGCTGTCTTCCGATGAGTTCATGGCAGTAACATTTGGTGGTAACTGGTATGATGGCGGCAACTATATCCATTCCTCTCTTCACGCCAGCCTTCCAGGCGACGCACACGTGGACTGGGCTGGTGATATTCCGGCTGCAATCACAAAATGCAACCAAGCAATTTTTGACTTGGGTGGAGAAGATGAAAACAATGCCGAACAGGAAGCCTTGATTGCTCCGGCACTTGCCATGCGTGCTTTCTATCATTTTATTTTTATGGATACATTCGGAGCAACTCCCAAATTAGACCACTTGATCGGCGATTCTGAAGCTATCGACCGTTCTCCCCGTTCCGAAATTACAAAATTTATCGAAAGCGACCTGCTCCGTGCTTTGGCTTCTGGCGGTTTAAAAGAAGATGTTGATGCTTCCACTTATGGCAAACCAACCAAATGGATGGCTGAGGCTCTCCTTGCCAAACTCTATATAAACTGGGCTGTTTATACCTGTGATGATGTAGCTACTTATGATCCAAGCATGACTAATTCCAAATTGAATGATGTCATAAAATATTGCGATGATATCATCGCCTCCGGTCATTTCGATCTCAGTGATGGTTATCGCAAGAAATTCATGCCAGACAACGGCTATCAGATTAAGGATTTCATCTATGCAATGCCATACCAAAATAATGAAACATCAACCAGAGCCAATACTTACGCCCGTTTCCAATTCTGGCCTAAATTCAACAATGATGGTGCGGACGGTAAAGGACTGTTCGGCATAACACTATCCCAAAATGCCGGAGGCATTTTCATCGTTACTCCCGAGGCGGCAGACCGTTTTTGCCTGGAAGGAGATGAACGCAATGAGATCATCATGAAAGGTGCGATCAACTATTATGACATCAGCACACATACAATGGGAACAGAACCTTATATATACAACGGACAACAAGTTGTCCTCACCAAGAACATCACCATCTTGAATGACCAAATGGATCTTGGAAATGACTTGAACGCATGGTGCCAGGGATACCGATGCATCAAATGGGCTATTCAAGCAGACGATTATAACCTCTATAACCGCAATCAAAGCAATGATGTACCTATCTTCCGTTATGCAGATATTCTGCTGATGAAAGCAGAAGCTATTCTACGAGGGGCAACAGCCACTAACGGCGACACGCCACAATCCCTATTCAACCAAATACGCAGCTATTGTAACGCTCCATTATTAGAGCATACTCCTTCATTAAACGAGTTACTTGAAGAGCGTGGCCGTGAATTTTATGCAGAGACATGGCGACGTAATGATCTAATCCGTTTTGGAAAGTTCGAAGACGACTGGGGATATAAAAATCAATATCATCCGGAAGCTCAAACCGAAAAATGGCGTAGGATCTTTCCTGTATCTGTCGGCTTGATGAATTCAAACACCAACTGGAAGCAAAATTACGGTTATTAATAAATTAAATAAGTTTTTATAAGGGCTTGTTACAGCAAGCTCTTATAAAAAACTTTAAAGCAAAAAATAATTCATGAAACTTCATCAAATCTTATTGCTTCATATTGCGACATCTATCTTGGCATTATTCCCATCTCCTATATATGCCCAAAAAATGATGTACCAGGACTCTATCGAAATCGTAGTACACAGAGGAGCGAACCATATAGCGCCGGAAAACACCATTCCATCAGCTCTAGCTGCATTGGAACATGGAGCCGGCTGGATAGAAGTGGATGTGCGCAAAAGTAAAGACAATATACTTTATAATCTGCACGATGAAACTTTGGACCGTACTACCAACGGTAAAGGTCCCATTCAAGATATGCTATCCAAAGATATTGAAAAATTAGACGCCGGCAGTTGGTTCAGTTCTCAATTTACCGGCATTCACGTACCCCGTATAGCCGAAATGCTAGACACCCTACAAGGAAAGGCACACATTTTTTTTGATGTAAAACGAGGAACTCCGATAAAAGATTTGGTTATATTAGTACGCCAAAAAGGATATGAAAATAAAAGCTTCTTCTGGTTTGCAGACTCTGAAATGCTGAAAGAATTTATCAGAATCGCTCCGGAAATGAAGATTAAAGTAAATGCCTCCAATATAGCAGCTCTGAAGAAATGGATGAAAATATGCACCCCGGCCTATGTAGAAACAGATATCCTCAATATCACCCCTCAATTCAAAGAATTCTGCAAAAGCAATCATATCAAGATAATGGCTGCTATTCAGAATGCGAGTGAAAAAGAATATAAAAAAGCGATTGAAGCCCATCCCGATTTAGTCAATCTGGACCGGCCGGAACTCTTTGTAAAAATGCTCCGTCAGGAGATTAAAAAATAACCCTTTTCCAAGAAGAGCCATGAAAAGTACCCTATCTTATCTGCTGATTCTATGTAGCCTGTTCATGTCTTGCACCGGACATCAGGAAGAATCCCTATTGTCCTATGTAGATACCCGTACGGGAACTGCACCGAGCATAACCCATACCGCAGGACTTTTCGGCAAAAATACCGAAGAGTACGGACAGACGCTGCCTGCCGTCCTAGAGCCCAACGGAATGAACTTTTGGACTCCCCAGACACAAGATACAGAAATAAAATGCAAGGCTCCCTATTATTACAAAGATAAGAAGATACAGGGGTTCCGCAATTCACATTGGATTGTCGGAGGGTGTACACAAGATTACGGTTCCATGACCTTGATGCCTGTATCGGGTACACTGAAATATCTCCCCCAAGACCGAGGAAGCCTGTTCTCTCACCAAGAAGAAACAGCAACGCCTGCCTATTACTCCGTCCTTCTCAAAGATTATTCCATTTTTGCAGAAATGACCGGACGTTCCCGTTCAGCCATTTTCCGATTCACTTATAACCAACCGGAAGATGCTTATCTCATAGTCAATCCTAACAGCGATGAAGGAGAAGGATATATTGAAATCGATACTATAAAAAAACAGATACGCGGATACAATCCCGTACACCGTATCTATCAAGGCTGGGGAGCCCCCGCCGGATACAACGGGTACTTTGTCATTGAATATCAAAATGAAATAGAGGAATATGGTACATTCCGGTATGACAGTCTCTTCGCCGGACAACGACAGATAGCCGATGGAACAGGTATAGGTGCATATCTCCGGTTCAAAATACACCCAGAAGAACCCGTATTAATCAAAGCCGCTTCCTCTTTTACTGACATGGAAGGCGCTCAAAAGAATCTGGACACCGAGATACCTCATTGGGATTTTGACCGCACCCGGCAGGAACTGAACTCCATCTGGGAACAAAGGCTTTCACAAGTTACAGTACAGACAAACAACCGAAACGATAAAGAGAAATTTTACGGAGCACTCTACCGTGCCTCATTCCTGCCACGTACATTCAATGATGTAGACGGGCGCTACCCTTCTTTCTCCACAGGACACCCGTTCAGACAATCAGCCAACGGTAGAAATTACTATGAAGATTACAGTATGTGGGATACTTACCGTGCTCTCCATCCGTTAATCAATATCCTGACCCCAAAGAAAGCCGGAGACATGATGCAATCATTGGTGGACAAATATGAACAAGGCGGCTGGCTGCCTATATTTCCTTGTTGGAACAGTTATACCGCAGCCATGATAGGCGATCATTGCATCTCCGCACTGGGAGATGCCTATATCAAAGGAATCCGTAATTTTGATATCAACAAAGCTTGCGAAGGAATGCTCCAGAACGCATTCAAGACCCCCTCCACCTATGAAGAATACAAAAACGGAATGGGACGACGCGCCTTGAATTCTTATCTGAAATATGGATACATTCCTTTGGAAGACAGCGTACCGGAAGCCTTTCACACCTGCGAACAAGTATCACGTACTTTAGAATATGCATACGATGATTTCGTATTGGCCCAAGTTCTGCAAAAGTTGGAAACATCAGATGATAACTTTCCTGATCCACAAAAAACAGAACTTTATGATACACTAATGATACGTGCACGATATTACCGTAACGTAATAAACCCTGGCACCGGATATGCCCAAGGCAGATACGCTGACGGCAGTTTCCTCAGCGATACCGGTAACGTTTTTTCCTTCACTCGCTTCATCACCGAAGGAGCTCCCTGCCACTATACTTGGTATGCTCCCCATGATGTATACGGACTGATGGAATGTATGGGTGGAAAAGAAAAATACATCGCCAAACTGGATTCCATGTTCAGCGAACACCGCTACTGGCACGGCAACGAACCTTGCCACCAGATAGCCTACCTCTTCAACTATGCCGGACAGCCTTGGAAAACCCAACGCGAGGTGCGTCATATTATGGAAACAGAATATCTGAATGCTCCCGGTGGACTGTCAGGTAATGATGATGCAGGGCAAATGTCTGCCTGGTATGTATTTTCTGCTATGGGATTCTATCCGGTATGTCCCGGTACACCTTATTATATAATAGGAAGTCCTTCTTTTCCCCGGATGAGTATCCGCTTGGAAAACGGAAAGACATTCACCATATTAGCCCACAACGCCAACAAAAAAAATATATATATCCAGTCAGCAAAACTAAACGGAAAAGAATATGACAAGAATTACTTTACACACCAAGATATAATACAGGGAGGAACATTAGAGTTCCAGATGGGCCCGAACCCTAATACAAACTGGGGAGCACCCGCCCTCAGCCTGCCTCCCGACAATATGAAATAAGTACAAAAAATAAAAAACAATCCATATGAAGAATCAAACTATCATCAGCCTCTTATGCTGCCTCCTGTTGTTTGTGACAGGATGCAGTATTTCCCATCAAGGGAACACGTACGACATCATGACCTATGGAGCCAAAGGAGACGGACAAACAGATGATGCCGCCGCTATACAACGCGCCATCAATGCCTGTTCCGCTGCCGGTGGCGGAACCGTAATCATTCCTGCCGGACACACCTTTCTATGCGGCCCGCTATATTTGAAATCCTATGTGAACCTTCATCTGGAACCCAACTCCCGATTGCTGGCCAACCCCGATGAAAGCATCTATACAGAAAGCGCATTCCGCGAAAACCGTGGCGAAGGAATGATGTGGATCAGTGGAAAAGACTTAAAACAAATATCCATTACCGGTACAGGAGAAATAGACGGAAACGGAATCGCCTTCATGGGCAAAGAGCTGGATGATTCCTACGAGCTGAAGCCCGTCACTGATTTTGACCCACGCCCACATGTGCTTACCCTTATCAATGTAGAGAAGACCGTTATCCGTGACATCACGATCCGGAACAGCGCCTATTGGACAATACACCTGATAGGCTGTTACGATGCCTTGATTGACGGCATCTCTTTATTGAATAATCTAAAAATACGCAACGGTGACGGTATTGATGTGGATCACTCCAAAAAAGTACGTATAGCGAACTGCTTCATTGAATCGGGCGATGACTGCATTTGCCTGAAGAATCGTCGGGAATTTGAAGAATATGGCTCTTGCGAAGATATTGTAGTGACTAATTGTGTCATGACTTCACGCTCATGCGCCATCAAGATTGGCTCGGAAAATATGGATAAAATTGAGAATGTATTATTCAATAATTGCATTATCAAAAACAGCAACCGGGGCATCGGCATACAAAACCGGGATGAAGGTACTGTGAGCAATATCATTTTCTCCAATATATTAGTAGACTGTATGTTCTATTCTGATGTATGGTGGGGTAAAGCGGAACCTATCTATGTCACCTCATACCCTCGTGCCGTAGGCAATCATAAAGATGCAGGCTGGCGTTTCCCCAAAGGTGCAACGAAAGGACACTCGGGAGAAGTCAGCAACATTTTCTTCAATCAGATTAAATGCACTAGTGAAAACGGCATTTTCGTAGGGGGAGACACTCCGGAGAAGGTGCACCATATCTACTTTGATGAAATAGATGTCAAGTTGTTAAAACGTACCGATTATGAAGGCGGTGTGTATGACAAACGTCCTTGTAACGGAGATGGTTTTGTATATGACAAGACTTATGCTTTCTATCTGGACACCGCTTCGGATATCCGGATTACCGGCTATAACATTTATTGGGCCTTCCCTCAATTGACACAAGCCGGAGGAGAAATCAAAAAGAAGAATACAATACGTGTAAAAATAAACAAGAAATAATTATGACCCACATTCCATTCAAAGTTTCTTTGTTTAGACTGGTCTTCCTGCTGCTGCCCGTGACGGTCGCGGCACAGGAAGCCAGACTTTCTGATTACGTAGATCCCAGAATCGGTTCGGAAGGACTGGGACGGGTATTTATCGGCCCCTCCTGCCCTTATGGTATGGTGAAACCATCGCCCGATTGCACTGTCCATCCCAATAGTGGTTGGCTGCCTATGCCCGAACAAGTTAACGGGTTCTCCCAAGTACACGTCAGCGGGACAGGAGGAGGTCCTAAATATGGCAACATACTTGTCATGCCTTTTGGCAAAGGTATGGATCAGCTCAATCATATAGACTATCGCAAAGATGAAACAATCCGCTTGGGCTATTATGCTACCGAATTCCAGAGAACAGGCATATATACTGAAATAACAACTGCTCCACGCGCCTCATTCTACCGATTCACCTATCCCGAAGATTCCTTAAAATCCCTGTTGGTTGACGCCGGCTTCTTCCTGGGTGAACAACCGACCCCCGATGCCCGCGAAGCACAACAATTTGTAGGTTCGGAAATTCAAATCATATCCGATCACGAAGTAATGGGATATACCCGTATTCGCGGAGGTTGGAATAACGGACGTGCCTACACCGTTTATTTTTATGCAGTAACCGACCATCCCTTTGTACAAACGGCCACATGGAAAGGAAGCCAGATCAGCAATGAACGATACCAGCCAGACTCCCAACAAAAAACCGGAGCTTTGTTGCGTTTCCCTTCTTCTGCAAATACCATTCAACTGAAAGTCGGAATTTCATTTATCAGTTCTCTCAAAGCCAGAGAGAATGTATGGAACGAAATACCTCATTGGTCATTTGAGGACACCCGGCAAGCCTTATTGGCACAATGGGAAAACTTATTGCAACGCATTGATATAGCCTCAAATACACCCGAAAAATATAAGCGTATGTTTTATACCGGTATCTATCATACCATGTTAATGCCTGTAGACCGTACCGGTGAAAATCCATTATGGAGTGATCCGGAACCTTATTATGATGATTTTTATGCTATCTGGGACACCTACCGCACCTCAACTCCACTTATCACACTGATTGACCCTCAAAGAGAAACAGACATTGTACGTTCACTGATCAATATCTATAAACGGGACGGCTACATGCCTGATGCACGAAGCGGAAATTGTAACGGACGGACACAAGGCGGCTCCAACGCCGAAATTGTTATAGCCGATGCATTTGTAAAAGGACTACCAAACATAGATTACCATCTGGCTTTGGAAGCTATGCTGAAAGATGCGACCATACCGCCCGGAGGTAACGAAGAAGCGGAGGGAAGAGGCGGACTGATTCCTTATCTGGAATTGGGATATATTCCATACGGTATTCCCCGAGCCGGAAACCGCACAATAGAATACTCCTATTGTGATTATACCATAGCCTTAGTAGCAAAAGGACTAGGCAAGACAGACTTGTACCAGCAATACTTGAAACAATCTTCCAACTGGAAGAACTTGTGGCGGGCCGATTATGAACATGCAGGAGTCAAAGGATTCATACTTCCCCGGGATAAAGAAGGAAACTGGTTAGACAAAATACCTTTCGGAAACTCCCATATCCAGAAACCCACCTTCACATATACTCCCGTTACCTTTGAAGGTCCTTGGTATACTCCTTGGTGGAACATGTTCTTTTATGAAGCCTCCTCCTGGGAATATTCACTCAGCATTCCGCATGACGTACCCGGACTCATTGAACAATGTGGCGGAAAAGAGAAGTTTGACGAACGGCTGGATATTTTCTTTGACAAGGGTTTCTTCAATGTGAATAATGAACCCTCCTTCCTCACTCCCTGCCTATACCACTGGGTAGGGCGTCCGGATAAAAGCGGCGACCGCATCCATGAAATTATCCAGAAGAACTATAATGACGGTTCTGCCGGTCTTCCCGGAAATGATGACTCCGGAGCCATGTCATCGTGGTTGGTATTCCACATGATGGGGTTGTACCCCAATGCCGGACAAGACTATTATTTAATCCATACCCCTCTACTGACAGAGAGTCGTTTCCATTTACAGGAAGGCAAAACATTCACGATCAAAGCCGAAGGGCTTTCCGAAAAGAACAGGTATATCCAGTCGGTGCTATTGAATGGAAAGAATTATCCATATTCCACCATCCGCCATCATGATATCATCAGAGGAGGCAAGTTGGTTTTAAAAATGGGTCCCCGTCCCGGCAACTGGGGGGAGCAAGCTATTTCCCGAATCTAAAGAGTAACGTATGATGAAGAAAAAACTTTTTATATGCTTTCTGCTTATCGGCAGCCTGATGGGAAGCGTAATGGCACAAGGTATCATTACCCACCCTCTGTTATTCGTATTCAAACTGCATGGACAAACCCGAAAGTACCAGTTTACTTTCAGCCAGTCCAATGACACCCTTTATCTGCATTGGGGAATTGAAAGAAACACCCGATGGCAATCAGGCAGTTACGCCATGCCCCAAGAAGCTTTAAAAACGGCTGCCGGACTAAGCTTCTTACAACCGGAAGACGGACGGCATATCTGTCTCCCCGCTCAAGAGACCTTCGCCCTGCTTTCAGCAACCGCCTATCAAGAACTGAAAAGTCAAAAGGAATTTCACTATAATCAAACAGAATACCGGCTGGCTGATACGAAGTCACAAGCCATGGGGTACCCCCTGCTGCATGTAAACGACTCAGTAGACGGATGCGAAATGTGGATTATGGACAATCCGGATTTCCCTCTGATATGGGAGATACAAAACAATCCGCTCGGCATCAATTGGAAGGCAGTCCCCGTAACTCTCCCTGCACACCATCTGAAAGAAGAGATCATGCAAAGCCCGGAAAAGATGGGCAGTATCTATTATGCTTATCCCACGCCAGACGGCATACGGACTCCGGCACCCGAAGGTTACAGCCCTTTCTACGTCAGCCATTACGGACGCCACGGTTCCCGCTGGATGACTTCGGACGAACGCTATCTGGAAGTCATTCGTGTCTTTGATACGTTTCACGAGAAATCAGGACTTACCGCTTTAGGTGAGGATGTCCGGCTCAGACTTCAGAAAGTATGGGAAAACGCCCGCGGACGTGGCGGAGACTTAACTTCATTAGGAGAACGACAACATAAAGCCATAGCCAGACGACTGTATCAACAATACCCCCAAATATTCCGGGACAGTGCCTGCATATCGGCACGTTCCAGCACCTCCGTGCGTTGCATCATGAGTATGTCCGCATTCTCGGAACAGCTGAAAGAGCTCAACCCCTCCCTCCGGATTACCCGTGAAGCCAACCGGAGATACATGGACTACATAGCCTACACTTCACCGGAACTTGAAGAGTTCAGTTCGGACAGTGCTGCATGGAGGACCGGCTTCCGATGCTACGAAGAAAGCCATATTCGTCCGGAACGATTGACCGCCACGCTCTTTACGAATCCCCAAGAAGTGAAAGACCCTCGCGGACTTATGATGGGACTCTACTGGATTGCATCGGATATGCAAGATGTAGAGTTACCGCTTTCCTTCTACGATTTGTTTGAAAAAGAAGAGCTGTTCAACATTTGGCAGTCCATCAATTACCGGATGTATATCTGTAACGCCAATGCTCCGCTCAATGGAGGTGTAGCTCCCGAAAGTGCAAAATCTTTATTGAAGAACATTATAGAAAGTGCCAACCACGCCATTCGCAAAGGAACTCCGTGCGCCACCCTCCGTTTCGGGCACGACACCAACCTGATTCGTCTGTTGGCACTCATGCAAGTAGAAGGATGCTCCAATCAAGAGACAGACCCCGACCGGTATTACCTGGCCTGGCAGGATTTCCGCATCTCACCCATGGGAGCCAACCTTCAATTGATCTTTTTCAAGAACGGACAAGGAGAAGTTATTGTAAAATTGCTACATAATGAGAATGAGGTAAAGCTACCTATTGACAGCCCTATCGCCCCTTACTATCAATGGGAAGCGGTAAAAGCATTCTACAATCATTTATAGACATACAAATTGAGAAACAGCAACTTTCCTTCAAAGAGTCAATCTTCCTATTAGCTAAGGCTTTTCTTGCCTACAATTAAGCCCTTTCTTACGGTTACCTACTACAGTCTCCCTCAATGGACTATAGAGTCCATTGAGGGAGACTGTATGGTCCACCCAAGCGGACCTTACAGTCCACTGGCGGAGTCTGTAGTAGGTAGCCGTAAGAAAGGGCTTAACTATATGGAAGAAACGGCTTACATAACCGCCCTATTCCGGTTTTATCTTTTTCAGATAATCAGAAGGAGCCATACCAAATTCATCTTTAAAACACTGACGGAAATAGACTGTACTGTTATCGCTCATGTCCCACTTCGGTATGCAAATGACTCAGACATTCGAGACTATCGAATATTATACTTACGGTCTGATAGAGAATTACAACGGCCGTAACCACAGTACCGATTTGGTCATCTATTGTCAGAGCGTAGACGAGCTGTTCTATTCCTACATCCGTCCGCAGGAAACAGAGACCAAGACCTATATCCGCTAATGGAAGCAGTTGAATGCCACAAGCAAAGGCTGGAAGTGATAGCCGTTGCTCCGTTCTCAGCTTCCCCCCTGCACACATCATCTATTCACTAGACGAGAGGTCAAAGGATAAAGCCACTCACCCAAAGTAAAGAAGGCCGATCTCACCAATCATAGATAAGGCACAGATGGGCTTGAGGTATGTGAACAGCTGGGACAGACCGCCACTCGAACAGTACATGTTGCCTTGCGGTGATTATGAGTTCCCCTTCATCCTGACTCCGGTCAAACATAACGTATATCTGGAATAAAAACGGGAAAAATTAAAAAAGCATGGGAGAGTTCCCCGATAGGATGCTTTCCCATGTTCTTATATAAGATTAGAACTGAGTTTCTAAATAGTATCAAAATACCAATTGAATTTTCTTTATAATTATTCCTTTGTCTTTCAGCTGTTCCACAGGATAGATTTCATCACGCAAGGATATTTGTACAAAATCTATATTTTCCCACTTCAGCGGCACATTGTCATTGTCTCGGGTAGATGCGGGATAATAATATGGAGTAATACCTCCAGGATATTCTTGAGGTAGAATAACTCCCTTGGTTGGCCTTAGAGCTGAAACGGGAATAAGAATCTGCTGCATGTCGGGCTTGATAGAGAAGGTATTTCCATAGCCACGGCCTTCCGTATCAATAAAATTGATGATAGCTTTGTCTGTATTAGTCAGTCCTTGTGCTTCGATTCGGATGTACTTGGGTGTAGATGTCTTCCAATCGCGACTGTCGATAAGGGGAGATATGTATTTGGATAGGGTGACATCGCAAGGTAATTTGTAAGTATCCTTACGCTCTAGGTCGGGAGTGGTGATCCGGAAGGCTTTGACCATCTCATCGCCTACATAGACCTGTGAAACTTGGTTGTCGGGGCTATTGTGTGGTCTGCTTCGCCTCAGTTTTCTTATATTGTCATTCTTGTCCAAAAGGGTGAGGGTAGTATTATTATTCACGATGCGCAGATTGTATTGCTCCTGTTCATAGTAGCCAAACTCGTCGGCTGCGCCGATGATCTTGGCGGGAAATAGTAATTTGCCATCAGTATATTCTATGCCGAAGTGATAGCCAATTTCACCTAATGGATACTTGCTTAGGTCTACTTCTGTCTCATAACGGAAACCACTCTTGTGCGCCATGGGGATGCGCTTTCCACCTCTCCAACCTGACAGAATGTAAAGATTGACTTGTTTGGGCAGTGTGGGACCATACACCTCACATGCGAAAACGCCTGGGCGACTTTGCGGCATTTCTGTCAACGTGGAGTTGTTTACTTTCCAATCTTTCATGGCTTCCTTATTATAGTATTCCTGATTGGGAAGTGCTTCGTAGTTTACTAACAGGTTGTTCTTGAATGTATATTTACCGGGATATATGCAAAGTGCTGTTTGTAAACCAGGCAATTGAATGTGGATGTTACGATTGAGACAAACGGCCTGACGGGCAACCCGGTTCACGCTTCCTGCCTTGAAAGGATCGTCAACGTTCATAATGTCGGGATAAACCTCTAATTTCCATTCGTTATCGGCTACCTTGTCAATGAAATAGATTCCGGTACCTTCATATTGTACAACGGGAGATGACCCCACACCAGCAATATGTTTCAGGGCTTTCACATTTTTGGGTTGGTCGGTGGTATTGTTAGAATAGTAGAACATGTCCTCGGCATTCAGCTGTCCCAAATCTTGGTAAAAGTCTACCTTAAAGTCTCCGAAATTGTTATTTTGTGGATAGTATCCATAATGCTTCCCTCTGGGTATGCGTTTCATCACTTGAGCCGAAATCATACCGCCGATAGCTTTGGATGGGGTATATACCATATTTAGAAAATGTGTTTGCCAGCTTAAATTGCGTGAAGCTGTTTGATGTTCATCGTAGGAGAACATGGTTGCAAACTGTATGCCTCCGCGCCTATACTCTCGTGTCATGGCAGGCAATAAGTAGCCGTTTTCCGTGTCCGTTGCATCAAATTCGTACACAAGGCGGCTCTTGCCTTTCAGCCCATCTTTTACCAGAGGCTCATATCTGTCTACAAAGTGCAATCCGTTGTCTATGAAACGATGTCCGTTATTCAGTGCTTGTGGATACCAGGCGTAGGTAGCTCCGTCTACCATAGATTTCTGAATGGCTGGCGCTACATCGAAATTCTGACTCAGATTGTAGTATATCAGCTTTTTACATCCAGTGCTTTTGATAGCTTTACACATGCAATTGATGTATTTCACCATGCCTGGAATATCATTAGGAAACTGTGTGGGTTCGTTAATAATTTCTACATAGATGATATTGGGTTCGTCCTTAATACAGCGTCCTGTATAACGGTTGACATGGTTTAAGATGTCCGTCATATAGTTTATCTGACACTTAATTGCCTTTTCATCGTGTATCAATGTGTTTTTGGCAAAAAGTTTAGCATAGCCGGTATTGGAGTTGTCATTCATTTCGGGAAACTGTGAATCGTACGTCACAATAGGCGAGAAAAGCATGTAGATACCTCGTCTGCTGGCTTCGGCAATTAGATAATCCATCATATTCAAGTGGTCGTTGTCTATCAGATGCCCGTCAGGATCAGAATTCTGAAAGTCTCCCCAAAAGCAGATGCGCAAGGCATCCCATCCCATGCGTTTAAAATGATCCATGTCTTCGCGAACCATCGCTTTGCGGTCGGCGTTTACATAGCCTGCCGCACGGTAGTCGCATGATGAGGGCAGACAGTAATTGGCACCGAACAATGCCACTTCCTGATTATTTTTTTTCCAGCGAACTATGCCGTCTTTATCTTGAAAGACCAACTCTTGCGCTTGAAGTACAATAAGTAGACTCCATGCAAATAATACTAAAACAGATATTTTTTTCATAACAGATAAGTTTTTGATACGTTCACAAACATACTTGTTTTTTCTACATTGGGATCATATCCAATAGACAATTTATAGCACATAATTTCCATCTTTTTTCGGCTTTTAGATTTCTTTAATGCTGTCTTTTTTGTGTTAGCATCTGTCCTAAATCTCCATTTGCAATACTCTCTGGATAATTACATTTGCATTCATCAAATATTAATTATTAACCAAATTAATTTAAGCTATGAACAAACAAAGAATGCTTGGCAAAAGAAGAATTCAATATTTTCGGCTTTTGCATGATGCAAAACAATCTTCTTTAAGAAGGACCTATTCATTAATGGCCCTTTGCCTGTTCTGTGTGATCAATGCATTCGCACAGAATGTAAAAGTAACCGGTAGAGTAACCGATGAAGCAGAGGAAGCCATTATCGGAGCTGCTATCAAGGTAGTGGATAGCACAATCGGGACTATCAGCGATTATGATGGCAACTTCGTATTGGATACGCCTAAGGGAGCCACCATTGAGGTCTCTTATGTGGGCTATGCACCCAAGCGGATACAAGTTACAGAGAGCAAGGCTTATGCGATCATATTAAAAGAAGATGCGAAATTGCTCGACGAAGTGATTGTAACCGGTTATGGTGCCGTATCTAAGAAAAATCTGACGACTTCTATTGCTAAAGTAAAGGCCGATGAGGTGAATAAGGCCGCTACCAGCAACATGTCGCAAATGTTGTTGGGACGTGCAGCCGGTTTGCAGGCAACGGTGGCCAGTGCTCAGCCGGGTGGTGGTATCAATATTTCCATTCGTGGTGCGGGTGCGCCTATCTACGTGGTAGACGGTATGGTTATGCCAGGATCTGCGTTGGAAGGTGACAGCGGCGGAAGTACCACTGTAATGCCCTCCAGTGTAAACCGTTCTGGTTTGGCTGGTCTGAACCCCGAAGACATTGAATCCATTGAAGTTTTGAAAGATGCTTCTGCCTCTATCTATGGTATCGGCGCGGCCAATGGTGTGGTATTAATTACAACGAAAAAGGGTAAAGAAGGTAAAGTGAAAGTGAC
This sequence comes from Phocaeicola sp. RTP21198st1_B8_RTP21198_201120, assembly GCF_040929485.1. Classification (NCBI taxonomy): domain Bacteria; kingdom Pseudomonadati; phylum Bacteroidota; class Bacteroidia; order Bacteroidales; family Bacteroidaceae; genus Phocaeicola; species Phocaeicola sp. RTP21198st1_B8_RTP21198_201120. Next base: position 17,964 of record NZ_JBCOCI010000040.1, read on the forward strand.
TTACGACGGTAACATATCGTTGGTAAAGAACTATCCATACCTGGATATGCTCGATGCTCCTTCCTATATGAAATATGTGAACGCTTTCGGTCGTGAACAGTATATGCACGACCATAACATGGGAGCTTACGGCTCTGCTGCCTATGACAACGGTTTTCCTGATGTTTTCTCAGACAGCAATATTGCTTCAGCGAAAACCACGAATTGGCGTGACCTTGTACTGAAAGACGGCAGTATATCCAGACACAATATCACAGTACAAGGAGGAACAAAAACATTGAACTACTACCTCTCCGGCAACTACATTCAGCAGATTGGGTCTGTCTCTAATTCTGAAATGGAACGTTTCACTTTGCGCTCCAATGTTTCCGCACAACTTACCAGCTTCTTGAAGTTGACTACGGCTTTCAATATTAACCGTAACATCTATCAAAACGGTACGGTGGGTGGCGCTTCCAACAGTCGTGGCGAACAGGCTTCCGGTGCTTTGGCTGCTGCCATGTCCTACCTGCCCAACATGCCGGTACGTGATGAAAATGGCAACTATACGCTTTTCAAGGTTATTCCTAACCCCGTGGCTATGGAAGATATACAGAACGAGTCCAAGAACAATGGATATAACGTGAACTTCACTGTTGATATAAATATTATTAAAAATATGTTGGCCGCCAAGTTCCTGTTCGGCTATAATAACGAAAATTCAGAGCGCAACGTCTACATTCCTTCGGATATATACTTTGACCAGATGTATAAGTCGAGAGGTGCCGTAAACCGTAACGAACGTTACAACACTACCATAGAGGGTACCATCAGCTTTAACAAGGCATTTGGCGAAAATTTCCGTATGGATGCCGTTGTGGGTATGGGCCGCTACTTGAATAAATATACAGGTATGGCCGTAAGCTATACGGACAATAACGACATTTTGGCTAATGACAACATTGGTGCAGCAGCTGGAACATTTACGCCCACCTCTTATCATAGAGAGGACGAAAAACGTTCGCAATTTGCACGCGCCAGCTTCGACCTGTTCGACAGGTATGTGATAGCAGGAACTCTGCGTCGCGACGGCACTGACAAATTTTTCAAAGGCAAGAAATATTGCTGGTTCCCTTCTGTATCTGTAGCGTGGAAGATTTTCAACGAAGAGTTCATGAAAAGGGTAGAATGGGTGAACTTGCTAAAATTGAGAGCCTCTTATGGAGTGACAGGTAATGACAATCTGGGGTCCTCGCTCCATGGTTCGTACGATGCCTTTGGCACTCATGTTATGTTTAACGAAAACTCTGTAAAATACATTCCCTATTACCTGAAAAGTCAGGATTACCCTGACGTAACTTGGGAAAAGACAGTAATGAAGAACATCGGATTGGACTTTTCTCTGCTGAACGATAGGGTAAACGGTAGCTTTGACTACTTCTGGAACGACATTACGGATATGCTGGGGTATGCCAATTCAAACGGCCTTTCCATGTTTGGTTCTTATCCCATCAACGGTGCACACATCCGCCGCTATGGTTGGGATGCCACTTTGAATACGGTCAATGTCACAACAAAGGACTTCAAGTGGACTTCCGTACTAACCTTGTCCCATACCAACGCTATCTGGAAGGAACGTATGCCTAATCATACCTACAACGAATACCAAATACGTAAGGACGAGCCTGTAAACGCCAGATACTACTATCGTACGAACGGTCTTGTGAACTTAGACAAGAGCAACATGCCTTCTTATCAACCGGAAGCATACCAGAAGCCAGGTTGTCCTATTATCGTAGATTTGAACGGTGATGGACTGATTACCGTGGAAGACGTGGATATGAAAAACGTGATTCCTTCTCTCTACTGGGGATTCGGCAACACGTTCACTTACAAAAACTGGGATCTGGATGTTTTCATTTACTCGCAACTGGGTGTTGACAAGTACAACGATGTCTATTCCTGGACAAGCGGTAGAGGATTGGGCAATCAGACGAACAACATGTCCGTCTACATCAAGGATGTATGGCACTCTGAGCTGAATCCGAACGGTACCATTCCGGGTATTGCGTATGAGATGGCTTCTGTATCTTTGCCCGGTGGTGCCGGAACAGATATCGGTTACGAAAATTCCTCATTTGTTCGTGTGCGCAACATCACACTGGGATATAACTTTAAACCGAACCAATTGGGCGCATTGAGTAAGCTTCTCAGCGGCATTAGAGTTTATGTAGATGTTCAAAATCCGTTTACTTTCACCGGCTACACTGGTCTCGATCCCGAAGTGAATACGGGTGGCAATTACAAGGGCGGTAAAGCTGAATATCCGCAGACACGTACATTCTCTTTGGGTGCCAAATTATCATTCTAACTTTAATAACATACTATTATGAAGAAATATATTTATCTCTCGATCCTTACCTGCATACTCACAGTGTTCGGGTGTGAAAATGATTTTGATGCCAAGATATATGGTTCACTTTCTACAACAAATTTTCCTCAGTCCGAAGCAGACTATGAAAGCTACATGATGGATTGCTACATCCCTTTCACCTTGACTTGGGCTTATAATTGGGGTAGCAGCAACCAGCACAACTTCTACGTGGCCGAAGGCGGCATTAACCGTATGCTTGACACGCCCTCCGATATATGTGCACCTTGGACCTTGGGCGGTTCATGGGGTGGTCCTTGCATCTATATGGCACAAGGACAGTTTGAGGACATGAAGTATGCCAGTACTTATAGTAATATTTTGCCTTCTCACTTTGACAAGGTACGTGATATTACCCGTATGACAAAGATTATAGGCACCTTGGAAGAAAGTACCCTTCTTTCTGATAAGAAAAAACAGGAATTGATGGCTGAATCTCGTCTTCTGCGTGGCATGACGATGTTTTATCTGCTTCACTTCTACGGTCCTGTGCCGGTTATCCTTGATCCAACGCTGGTAGGCAATCTTGAAGCAGAGAAGAATATGGTACGCCCTACGTTGGACGAGATGACCAAATATATCACAGCCGATTTGGAGTATGCTGCTGAGCACATGGTAGAGACACAATCGGAAGTGGGACGCTACACGGCCGATTATGCTCGTTTCTGTCTGATGCGCCATTACCTGTGCGAAGGTGCACACATGGATGGATATTATCAGAAAGCCTACAACATTTACCATCAGTTTACCGGCTCTTACTCGCTTTTCACCTCAGGTAAGAATCCTTACTTGGACCAGTTCAAGATAGCCAATGAGTTTAACTGTGAAACCATTATGGCCGTGTCTTGCGGTTCGGATGCCGACGGCAGCGGTAAGCGAGGAAACTTTAACCCCTTATCTTGGTACTTGCTTCCCTACGATGTATCCAAGTATGACGATAAAGGGAATCCCACCCCGTTTGTCAATCAAGGTGGAGGCTGGGGACAATATTACAATGTAGATCCTCAGTTTTATGAAACATTCGAAGAAAACGACATGCGTAAAGAGGGTATCCTTACTTCTTATTACAGTGCTTGGTATGGCTGGGTGACAAAGGAAGATATCGGTGTGAAATGGGACGGTTACATTTTGAACAAGTATCCCATTGAAACGGAAACAGCTTTCCAGGGTACCGATTATCCGTTGGCCCGTTGGGCGGACGTGTTGCTGATGTATGCCGAGGCCGATGTCCGTCTGAATAAAACGGTTTCCACTTCTGCTATCGATTGTGTCAATCAGGTACGCCACCGTGCAGGGTTGGCAGACCTTCCGGCAGAGAAAACTGCATCAGTCAATGATTTCTTAGATGCCCTGTTGGAGGAAAGAGGTCATGAGTTCTACTACGAAGGCCATCGCCGTATAGACCTCATCCGATTCAACAAGTACTATACTATCATGGATGCGATTGGCTGCACACCGACATCACAGTACTTCCCTATTCCCAACTACGCAGTAGATCAGGCTACTGATATGGGATATACTTTAACGCAATACTTCACGAGACCCGATTACGACGGGCCTCAAAGATAAAGCAGGATAAAGTCCGACAGGTCAGTGGTAAAGATTGTTTTATGGGAAAGGGGCTGTCCGGCAAATGGACAACCCCTTTTATAGTTCTATACCGGACATGTACGGCTATTTTTCTGATACAAAAATCCGAATCTTAAAACTGCCTCCTGTTGTATCTATCTTGCCGACAAGTTTGCCGGTAATCAATGAAGATAACAGTCTACTGTCTGTAACAATGGTAGGTCTGGTGTATCCTTTGGGAGTATCGCTTGTCACTTCATTGTTTATATAAATGCGGCAGCTGTCTTCATTTTGATCAATACCTTTCAGCATGTAGCGTGCAGAGAGATGGGTACTTCCATCGGGCAGGACAGTCTGCGTATCCACAGTTCCCGGCAGGATGTTTCCTTTAAAATATTCACCTTCTGCATAACCAGAGAAACTGACCATATTGACAAGAACAGAATCATTCTCGACCTGAAAGATATTACTTATAAAAATGATCAGTGTCAATATCTCTTTCATAGCAAATGCTTTATAAGAAAATTCGAGGCTAAATCGGCAATTTCTTCGATATGTCGGGAGAATCCATGGTCGTATTCTTCCATGAGATGCAACTCGCTGTTCTTCCAGATGTTTTTGTAACGCTCACTATAAGAATAGGGAGCCACACGGTCTCCTGTGCCGTGAATTAGAAAGGCTGCTCCTTGGTAGCGAATGGCTGTTTCATAAATGGGCAGACGGAAAGCTGTCAGAATATACTCCCTACCTAATTTGCGGCCTCCGGGAAGCTCGACATATTCGGGCGGATTAATGGGGTTGTATAACACCCCGAATGTATTTCCTCGTATGGCATCTTCACGCAACACAGCTGCAGGTGCCAAAAGAGTGACCGCCGAAATGGTGTCGTTCATTTCACCTGCTGTCATACTTACGACTACGCCTCCTTGCGAATGGCCGAGCAGTCCTATCTTGCCGTTGCACCCATCTAATTGCAGAGCATAACGTACGACACGTTTAAGATCTTCTATCTCGTTGGGAACTGTCATATCCTTAAAGTCGCCTTCACTCTCCCCATGCCCGTTAAAGTCGAACCGGATGGAGGCAATGCCGTGCATCTGAAGAGAGTCTGATACCAATTTCATTAATTGCCAGTTTTTGTCTCCTCCGAACCCGTGGGCAAGAATGGTTATAGGGCATTTTCCTGTTCCCTTATTTTCGGGCATTTGAACTTCTGCAGCAAGCAGACCTCTCGCACCGGGTATCAAGACTTTTGTCACTCTGTTTTGTGCAACAGCACATAGGCTCATTGAAGCGCACAATAATCCAAGAAGTATTCGTTTCATCATAATAACTGTTCTTTTATGGTGCGAAAATACAATATAGATAACACAAAATCAAGCAAAAACAACGGATTATAAACAGAAGTCTGTTTAGTGTCATCGTCTGTCCAAAATCTTCATCGCTTATGATTAGAGAACTGTTACATTTGTCTCCAAGTTTATTGATAATTTCAAAACTGATTTACTATGAATAAGAAAAAACTGATTATGTGGTTGTGCATTTTGTGCTGCTGCGCTACTTTGAGTGCCCAGTATGGCACGCTTACTTCGCCCATTGTGGGCAATGACGACTCTGTAACATTTCGCTACTATGCTCCTTATGCCAAAAGTGTATTGGTGAACGGACAGTTTATGGTGGGAGATATTCCCTTGATAAAGGATGACAAAGGTGTATGGAGTGTGACAGTGAAACCCGAAAAGGCGGATATTTATCCTTATAACTTTATTGTGGACGGAACGCGTCTGAACGACCCGGGTAATAAACTGCTTTCGCCCACCGATGCTTTCAAATCCAGCTTGCTGGAAATGCCCGATCCCGATGCTTTGTATACTATCAATCCGGTGCCTCACGGCAAAGTGCACTATTGTACTTATCGTTCGCACGTGTTGCAGCAGTATCGCACGGTAGTAATTTATACTCCTGCCGAATATGACCTTTCTGCCGGCAAAAAATATCCGGTATTCTATTTAGTGAGCGGAACGACCGATTCGGAAGAGTCATGGTACAAGACGGGACGCGCCAACACGATTTTGGACAACCTCATTGCTCGCGGACAAGCTGAGCCTATGATTGTGGTAATGCCTTATGGTTATATGAACGGCGGTACACCCCGTCCTCACACCATGGAGGCCGGTGAGATGTACAACACCTTTGCCCGCGAATTGACGGAGTGCGTCATACCTTATGTGGAACAGAACTTCCGTACGATAAACGACCGCGACCATCGTGCCATTGCCGGCTTTTCACGTGGTGGCGGACAATCCATGTTTACTGCTTTGAAGCATTCCGACCGGATTGGTTGGATGGGATCATATAGCGCTTACCTCACTCCACAGGTGATGGAAAAATATTTTCCCAACCTAAAAGAAAAGGCCAATAGCCTGAACATGCTGTGGTTTTGTGTAGGCAAAGATGATATTCTCTACAAGGAAGTTATCAGCAATACGAAGTATTTCAATGAAAAGGGTATTCATTATGAGATAGACGACCGTGAGGGAGCACACACTTGGATGCATGCCCGTTATTGTCTGGCCGAAACTTATAAGAAATTGTTTAAAGACAAGAAAGAGAGTGAGAAGTATCCCGGCATTATGATTGATGCCAGCACTCTTCCTGGATTCAGTGTTTTCTATCCTACCAATCTGAAGGAGATGGTGGCCAAGCAGGGACGGTTGCCGGTATACATTCATGGCAATGGTGCCTGTACGCACTATTCAGGCGATTATCAACCGATGTTTGTCGAGATGGTGAAGAACGGCTATGTGGTTATCTCGGTAGGTGCGGTAGACGGAGATATCACAGTCAGCGATATGGATGATAACCTGCTGGATGCTGTCGATTGGGTTTGCAGGCAGTCTTCCACTTCCGGCAGTGATTTCTATCAGATGATTGACCGTTTCAAGATTGCTGTGGGCGGACACTCTTGTGGGGGCGCACAGGCCATTTCCGTTTCTTACGATCCGCGTGTTTCCACTACGATGGTACTTAATGCCGGTATGGGCAATATTGAAATGGCACATGCTAATGCCAATAGCCTGAAGCAGTATCATAAGCCGGTGATTTACCTCATCGGAGGGCCTAAGGATATAGCTTACAGCAATGCCAATATCGATTTCGAATCCATCAATCATGTACCAGTGGTTTCGGTGAACTTCCCTGTGGGGCATGCCGGAACCTACAAACAACCCGAAGGTGGTGTATTGGGCAAAGTAGCATTGATGTGGCTCGATTGGCAGCTGAAAGGTAAGAAAGAAGCATCCAGATTCTTTCTTGATGCCGGCTGGCGCAAGAAAAATTTCCCGGAATGTGACTTTAAATCCAAGGGTCTGAAATAAAATGAAAGGATGATAGGAGAGCGTGGGTTCTAACAGATAGAGGGTGTTTTGTAAGCAGTATACAGCTTCACGTGTAAGATGTATACTGCTTCACAGGCAGGGCCACACACGTGCTTTGGTATAGTTCAATGCCTACGATAGTGTAAGCCAACACGTACTAATGCATAAGCTGAAACATTACTATGTGTAGCCCGAGACATGCTAAGACAATGTAAACCTGGCAATCTCAACATGTACGCTAAACACGCCAAGCAACTAATGATGTTCCAGGTATGAATATAGGAATAAAGTCCTATTCTTGTTTCATCCCTAAGTACTCCATCGGTGTCTTGCCAAATTCTGCCACGAAGCAACGGGTGAAGTAAGAAGCATTGGAAAAACCTACCATATACATAACTTCCGCCACGGAAAAGTTTCCATTTTGGAACAGTAAGGCGGCTTTTTTCAGACGAATGGAACGAATATATTCCACTGTAGACATGCCGGTGAGAGACTTTAACTTCCTGTAAAGCTGTTTCTGGGATATGCCCATGAGTCGGCTTAGCATCTCTACCGAGAGGTCGGAATTGTCTATATGCTCTTCGATGATTGTGGTAATTCGGAATAACAGCCTTTCATCAATGGATATTTCGCCCTTTAGTTCGGGTTGTTTGATATGTTCAATGCGCATCTGTTGCTCCAATTTTTTTTTGTTTCCAAGCAATTGCTTGATGCGTGCCACAAGAAGCGAGCTATCGAATGGCTTTGCAATAAAAGCATCTATGCCTAATTGGGCACTTTGATATTCAATACCAGAGTCATTCTTGGCTGTCAGAAGAATGATGGGAACAGTGGCAAGCGGCATGTGTCTGCGGATGTTGCGGCACATTTCTATACCATCCATTACAGGCATCATCACATCAGCAATAATAAGATCGGGCAAGAGATTAATGCAAAGTTTCAGACCATTTTTCCCATTTTGAGCTGTAACGCATCGATAATCCGTACTTAGCAGATTGCTTATAAAACCGGAAATAGAGGTGTTGTCCTCTACGATGGCAATCAGCGGACGTGTATCTTCTTTGTTTTCTGTTGTGGTAGGCTTTTCAATGATTTCCTCTTGCTCCTGAATGTCTATGTTGATGGGAAATGTTAATTGGACAGTGGTTCCGTTGGAATCGGATGTGAGAAGCACGGTGCCGTTATGCATCTCTACATATTCCTTTACGATGGCAAGCCCTATGCCGGTGCCCTCTTTGTCATTTTTGATAGTGCGCGAGGATTGGTAGTAACGTTGGAACACGAGGGGAATCTCCTCTTCTGGGATGCCCACTCCCGTATCTGCCACCTTAACATAGAGATGTTTGGCCTGTTCATTATACTCCAGAGAGAACATGATGCTGCCATGCTTTGGGGTAAACTTGCATGCATTGGCCAGCAGGTTGTTCAGGATGGATTCCATTTTAAAGATATCCATACGAGTATAAATGTTCTCTCGATTAGTATCGAAAACAAAATCCAGCTGCTTGCTCTTTATATTCTCTCGATAAGAATTGAAAATGCAGCGCGCGAATTCTACGAACTCTATTTCGGTCGGAATGAAGGTTTGCTTTATCTTTTCTCTGTCTTGATAAGCTTCAATAGTGAAATGGATAAGCGAACCCAGCTTTTTGGCATTTTCGTATATTAATTCCAACAATGCTTTCTTTTCTTGTTCGGTCTCTTCACTCAGCAGTTTGCTGGAAGGAGCAATGATGAGACTTAGGGGAGACTTGAATTCATGGGCAATGTTCGTGAAAAAATCTATTTTTGACTTGGCTTGTTCCATGAAATAATTTTTCAATTCCCGTTCTTTGCGCAGTTGCTGTCTGATAATGATGAAACGCAATATCCACCAAACAAGGCCAATAACTACCAAGAGGTAAAAGAGATAGGCATACCAAGAAAGATACCAAGGTGGTGTGATGGTGATGTACAGAATAGCTTCTGTCTGCTTATTATCTGAGATGTTTTCCAAGGAACCTATGTATAAGGTATAGTCTCCAGGTGAAAGATTAGGGAGTGTAATGGAGTTTTCGTTCCTATTCAGTTCTATCCATTGTGAATGATATCCATCGAGTTTGAAAGCATAGTTTGTCAAACTTTCACCTTTATACTGATAGTCGGAGAAAGAAATTCTCAGGTTGTTCTGTTTCGCAGTAAGCCGGATGTGCTTGCTTTGCCGGTCGGTATAGCTTAGTTCCTCATTGCTATTAATTTCAATATCGGTAATCTTTACTTTCTGGGATTGTTGTATCTCTTGCCTCAGCAGTATGGGATCTATCTGAGTTATCTTATTGCTCGTTCCCAACCATACCTTGTGATCAATTCGGTCGTAGAAGATGTCAATGTATTTTTCCGAAATGCGGATACGGTGTACTTTCAAACTTTCCTTCTCCACTATAAAGAGTCCTTCGGAGGTAGTGAGCCATATCTCATTCTCCCCCTCATCCATGGCGAATACTTCGGTAGACAGCACACGGCTCAATGGGATACTTTGTGTGCTGATGTTTCCTTTGTTTACCGATAGTTTCAGCAGATTGTCTGAAGTGCTTATCCAGATATTTCCTTCCGAATCGCTGATGACAGCGTAGGAGTCAATGTGGGGAATGTCAGTTATCTTCTCTATGGGGAGTATAGTACCGGTTGTCAAGTTGATGCGGTCGATATGATGATTATTGGATAATACCCACAGATTGTTTTCTCTGTCCAATGCTAATTGGTAGATATCGTTGCTGTAAAGCCCTTGATCATGGGTAAAGTGGTATTTGACCTTCAGAATGCCCCCTTCAGGGGATTGTTCGCTAGAGATGCCATAAACACCGCAAAAAGTAGCCAACCACAAGTCACCATTGGGCGTTTCTAATATATCGTACACCCAATTTTTGAGGTCATCGAAGAAGTAAGAGATGAACTGTTCGTTCATCGGATTATAGCGTAGTAATCCTCCGTCTGAGGCTACCCATAGGTATTGGCGGCTGTCTTCATAGAGTGCACGTATACGGTTGTGCGGAAGGGAAGATTCTTTGGAACTCATTTGGTACCACCGACGGATATTGTTGCCCTGCATGTCTGTTTTTAATTTTATCAGCCCTCGGCTTCCACCCAGCCAAAGAGTACTGTCGACCGTGCGCTGTATGCTGGATATCTGGCAACCTTCATCGGAACCAGTGATGTCGAACAACGAACGGGATCGGATAGAAGGATTGTGTGCGGCTAAGGAGATGCCATTGTCGGTTCCTATCCAAATATTACCATTAGCATCCTTGAAGAACATATTGACTACGTTGCTGGACAGGGATTGACTGTTTCGTGCATCGTGTGAAATCAGATGCCAAGTGCCCTGTCTGTCGCATACGTAGAGTCCGTTGTCTGTTCCTATAAGCAGATTATTATCATCTTTAGCAATACTCTTCACAACATAAAAATCTCTGACGCGTTCGATTTCCTTGGTATTTAGGTTCATGCGATGCAAATGATGGGCATTACCTATCCACAATGTGCTTTCAGAGCTATCCAACATCAAGGTAGAAATGTAGAAAAACTCAGGGTGGGAGATAACTTGGTAATCGCTGGTGGCAAATGAGTAACACCCCACTTCGTCCTTCATGCCGATGTACAGATTCTTTTGGTCGGTGGCAAGCGATTGGATGTTGCGTGGAAAATCCTTTCCGCGGATGAGGGCGGGCCGCAGTTCATCTTGTTCTACATTATAAATATAGAGCCCCGATTCTGCTCCAATCCAGATTTCACCCTTATATTCGCAGAAAGAACTTATCGACTCGTTTAACCGAATATTAGGCTTGCTGAACTGTCCGTTTTGTAAATTAAATAAAGTAATGCCATTTTCTCCGCCTAAAAGCATAACTTTGTGATGGATAAAATTGCATTTGACGAGTTGATGTGAGGGAAGTGTATCTGAAACATAATGACGTATGTCATAGCCATCGTAACTATACAACCCGCGTGAAGTACCGAACCAGACCATGCCTGTGGAGTCTTGCGTAAAACATCTTACTGATAGTGTCTTGGTTTTTGAACCCAGATTATTGAAACCTCCATTCAAATTGGACAGATTGTCTGCCCACAGATGGCAGGTAATGGAGCAGGTAAGTAGTATTAAAGTTAAAATCTTCATAAGGTTATTTGTTTACTAAGAGCAAATTAACACATTTTTCCCGGATGAGAAAAATGTCCGACGGGTAAACTTCAGCATTGTCCTTTTTGTGTTATAGAATGTTCTATCTGGTCTGAACAAAAGAGTATGTTCTATCTAATTTTGTCAGTTAGAAAACATGTCCTTGCATTTATTAATCTTTTAAATTATAGAACCATGAAGAAAATTACGCATTATTTGGTTAGTATGCTCTGCTATACTATTCTTCTGCTGACTGGTTGCACAAGTAAACAGCAGCCTTATTGCATCGGGGCAGACATTTCGTTCGTTCCCCAAAGTGAAAAGGGGGGAGTTGTATATAAAAATGTAGATGGGAAAGAAACGGATATTTGCCAGATCATGGCCGCCCATCACTTCAACACCATTCGTTTGCGCGTCTTTGTCAATCCGGAGGCCAAAGAAGGATACGCTCCCGAAAAAGGATATTGTGATTTGAAGCATACTCTTGCCATGGCCCGTCGTATCAAGAAAGCAGGCATGAAGTTTGCTCTCGACCTACACTATAGCGATACATGGGCCGATCCAGACAAGCAGTTCAAGCCTTCCGCTTGGGAAGGAACAACTGGTGCGGAGTTAGAAGAAAAACTCTACTCCTATACCAAAGATGTGATGATTGCTTTAAAGCAGGCAGAGGTAGCTCCGGAGATAGTGCAGATAGGTAATGAGATAAATCACGGCATGGTATGGCCAGAGGGCAAGTTGGATGACAATGCTACAGAAGAAAACTGGCGGTCGTTGATGGAACTTTACAAAGCAGGCCAGCGTGCGGTTCGTGAGGTATTACCGGAATCAAAACTGCAAGTACATCTCGCCTTGGGCGGGCAGAACCGGCTTTGCCGTGAGTTCCTGGATCGTATGATTCAGATGGAAGCCGAATTTGATATTATCGGACTCTCCTATTACGAACAATGGCACGAGACTTACAATGATTTAAAGTCCAATCTCTATGATCTGACCGAACGGTATCGGAAGCCGATATGTGTTTGCGAGTATGGTGCCAATAAGAAAAACATTAAGATGATCAATGATATTGTACGCTCCCTGCCCAACGGATTGGGTTATGGAACTATGGCATGGGAACCGACGAGGGTCTTGTTCGATAAGGAAGGGAATGCTGATAAGGATCTGTTCGGCATATATGATGCCTTGTACAAACAATACATAAAGAGTGATGTCCAACCCGTTTATGAACCTCCTTATGTAAATACGGATACCATTCAGAAACCCATTATCGGTGCGGATATCTCTTGGCTTCCCAATCAGGAACAACGTGGCATTGTCTTCTCTCACAACGGTGTGCAGAAGGATGCATTGAAAATCCTGAAAGAGAACGGGTTCAACTGGATTCGTCTGCGTCTTTTTGTGGACCCTACGACAGAAAAGGGATATTCCAAAGATGGTTTTTGTGGGTTGGAATCCACTCTATCCATGGCCAAGCGTATAAAGGCTGTTGGCATGAAATTCCTGCTCGATTTCCACTACAGCGATACATGGGCCGATCCTGGCCAACAGGCAACACCCGCATCATGGAGTAACATCCATGGCTCTGCACTGGAAGGAAAGGTTTATAGCTATTCAAACGAAGTCATCAAACGTTTCATGGCCGAAGGCGTCTGTCCTGACATGGTGCAAGTGGGTAATGAAATAAATAATGGCATGATGTGGCCACAGGGTAAGATAACGGAGACGTATGAACCCTTTGCCGTTCTGTTGCGATGTGCTACGGCCGGTGTACGCGCCGCTAATCCTGATATTAAGATTATGATTCACATTGCTTGTGGCGGACAAAATGAAAAATCGGTGAAGTTCTTCGATAAAATCATCAGTCGTGATGTTAAGTTTGACATCATCGGGCAGTCTTACTATCCAAAGCATCATGGTACGTTGAAAGAGTTGGAAAGCAACTTGAACGATTTGGCCATCCGCTACAGAAAACCTATTGTAGTGGTAGAATATCAGGAATTTCGAAAAGAAGTGAATGAAATAGTCTCACGTATCCCTCACGGATTGGGTTTAGGAACTTTCATTTGGGAAGCTACTTCACCGATGTGGGGCGAGCTGTTTGACAAGAATGGAAGGACAACTGAGTATATAAGTATTTATCCTGAGTTTTTGAAGGCATTTGCTGATAATTAATAATCCTATAAATAATATGAAGATAAAATTTTTATGGACGCTTTTGACAACTTTGTTGATTGCTTCCAGCATGTATGCACAAAGGCCGATACCTGAAAATACAATGGTTTCGGAAACGGCCCTTTTTAAGAGAGAATATCCTCGTGTTGACAAACAGAAGCGAGGTTACTTCCGCCTCTATGCTCCCAAGGCGCAGGAGGTATACCTGGTATGCGGAAAACGATATGACATGACAAAGGATAACGACGGATGGTGGTATGTCACCACTTCTCCTTTGGTCGTTGGGCTTCATTTTTATCACTATATGGTAGATGGCATGACGGTGACAGACATAGAGACTTATACGTATGGTGGCAGCTATGGACGCTCCAGTGCCATCGAAATACCCGAAGGGACGGAAGGGGACTACTACCGTCCACAGGAGATGGCGCATGGACAAATTCGTTCGGTGGTCTATTATTCTACCGTGGAGAAACAATATCGTCGGTGTCATGTCTATACACCAGCAGAATACGAGACTTCGAAAAAGAAACGTTATCCGGTGCTTTACCTGCAACATGGTATGTGCGAAGACGAGACAAGCTGGCCGATGCAAGGTAAGGTGAACTTTATTCTTGATAACCTGATTGCTGCTGGAGAGTGCGAACCAATGCTGGTCGTAATGGATAAGGGCAATTGCAGCATTCCTTTCAAGCCCAAGAAAGGAGAAGATATAAACAAGGCAAGAGATGCATTCGGCTCCATTTTTCCATCCATCCTGTTGCAAGATATTATTCCGAATATAGAAAAGCAGTTCCGTACGCTGACTGATAGAGAGAACCGGGCTATGGCTGGTCTTTCATGGGGTGGGCATCAGACCTTTATGACTACATTGTACAACCTCGACAAGTTTGCTTATATCGGCTCGTTCAGTGGTGCCATATTTTTGCGTGATGGGGATTATAAAACAGCCTATAACGGTGTGTTTGCCGACAGCAAGGCATTCAACAAAAAGGTCCGCACACTATTCATCGGCATTGGCAGCGAAGAAAACTTCGGCGCACAGAAGATGAGTGATACATTAACCGCTCTTGGCATTAAAAACACCTTTTACGAATCTCCGGGTACAGCCCACGAGTGGCTCACCTGGCGTCGTTGTTTGAAGGAGTTCTTACCTTTATTGTTTAAGAAATAAATAAAAATGTCAATAATGATACAAAATAATATGAGTGTAAGGAAGAATAAAAGGCAAGCAAGAAAATATCCGTCTACAGATTTTTTGCTTCTGCTCTGTATCATGCTCTTTTGCCGGTGCAGCATTCACCAATCCAATGAACGAATTAATTTGGAAGGTACGTGGCGATTTGCGATAGACCGGCAGGAGGTAGGGATATCGGAACAATGGTATTTGCAGAAATTGCCAGACTACGTACAACTACCAGGATCTATGCTGAGTAATGGAAAGGGAGATGCTGTCAACTTGGGAACTCCTTGGACAGGAAGCCTGTTCGACAAATCCTTTTTTACTGAAAAGAAGTTTAATCGTTATCGCCAATCGGACAACTTTAAGGTACCTTTCTGGTTACAGCCGGAAAAATATTATACGGGGGTGGCATGGTATCAGCGTGATATCGACATCCCTGCCGGGTGGCAAGAGAAAGCCATTCGTCTGTTTTTCGAAAGGTGCCATTGGGAAAGTCGTGTATGGATAGATAGTGTGGAAGTGGGGATGAGAAACACATTGAGTGCTCCTCAGGAATACGATCTGACAGGTTTGCTTACTCCCGGAAAACATGTGATTACTGTTCGTGTAGATAATATGATACGAGAAATTGATCCGGGGGAAAATTCGCATAGTATTTCTGACCATACGCAAGGAAACTGGAACGGTGTAACAGGAGAAATGTTTATCGAAGCTAAGTCGCCCGTCTATTACGAGGATATTACTCTTTTCCCCACTTTGAGCAAAAGCGAGTTAACCGTTAAAACCAATGTGCGCAATGTTACGGGCAAACAGCAGGAAGTGAACTTTTTCTTCATGTTAGAAAAGAAAAGAATAGAATATAAACAGGTGATGAAGCCGGGTGATAACAAGTTGGAGTTTAAAATCCCCTTGTCGAGAAATATGACTTATTGGGATGAATTCCATCCTAATCTCTATACGCTGCATTGTGGGCTACAGGGATTCGGAACTATTACAGATGACCGTCAACTCACTTTTGGTTGTAGGGAATGGGAAGTCAGAGAAGGGGTGCTCTATTTGAACGGGCATCCCGCCTTCATGCGAGGTACGCTGCATTGCGCTTCCTTCCCATTGACCGGTTACCCCTCTACTGACAAGGAAGAATGGTTGCGTGAGTTTCGTATTTGTAAGGAGCATGGTCTCAATCATATTCGTTTTCACTCTTGGTGTCCGCCTGAAGCTGCTTTCGAGGCAGCAGATGAGTTAGGCATATATTGTCAGGTGGAATGCTCTTCTTGGCCCAATCAGTCGAGTAGCATCGGGGATGGCAAACCCATAGACGCTTTCCTACAGACAGAAGCAGAGTATATTGTGAAAGTATACGGTAATCATCCTTCGTTCTGCATGTTGGCTCTTGGCAATGAGCCCGGAGGAAATCATAAGCAGTATCTCACCAACTTTGTTTCCTACTGGAAAGCACGTGACAACCGACGGTTGTACACCACAGCGGCAGGTTGGCCTAATATTCAGGAAAGTGATTTCCTGAGTGATTCCCAACCTCGTATTCAACATTGGGAGGAAGGATTGGGCAGTATCATTAATTCTAAAGAACCTTCTACAGCATACGATTGGAGCGATTATACAGATAAATTCAATCAACCTTTCATCAGCCATGAGATAGGGCAATGGTGCGTATACCCCAATTTCAAGGAAATAGCAAAATACACAGGTGTATATAAGGCAAAAAACTTTGAGATATTTCAAGAGAGTTTGCGGGAAAGCGGAATGGAAGCGTTGGCAGATAGCTTTCTGTTGGCTTCAGGTAAATTGCAGACAATTTGCTATAAAGCAGATATCGAAGCTGCTTTGCGTACGTCTAATTTCGGCGGATTCCAACTTTTGGGATTGAGCGACTTTACCGGACAAGGTACAGCATTGGTAGGTACATTGGATGCTTTTTGGGAGGAGAAAGGATATGTTACTCCCGAGGAGTATCGGCGATTCTGCAACAGCGTGGTGCCGTTAGCGCGTATTCCCAGATTAGTATTTGAGAATGATGAAAAGTTTGTTGCTCAGATAGAGGCTGCAAATTATAATGAAGAGATGCAAAACCCAAAAGTCTGTTGGATAGTGAGAGATGGTACCAATAAGATAGTGAGACAGGGAAAATTCTCTATAAGCCAAATTGCCATCGGCAACAGACAGTCGTTAGGCTCCATAGAATTCAACTTGAAAGATATAGAAAAGCCCGCTCAGTTGACCTTGGAAGTATTGATAGACAATTATGCAAACAATTGGAATTTTTGGGTATATCCTACAGAAAAGGAGATTGTAAATAGTAATGATATCTTACTGACTGATTATTTGGACAAGACTGCCATTAAACGTTTAAATAACGGTGGTAAGGTATTATTGTCATTAAAGAAAGGTACGTTGAAAGATGAGTACGGTGGAAATCTAGCCATTGGTTTTTCCAGTATCTTTTGGAATACATCGTGGACTAATGGACAAGCACCTCATACATTAGGTATTCTATGTAATCCGAAACATCCGGCATTGGCTGCTTTCCCAACAGAGTATCACAGCAATTACCAATGGTGGGATGCGATGACCCATTCTGCACCCATACGTATAAATAAGGTGTCCAAAGAAGCCCAGCCCATTGTGAGAGTGATTGATGACTGGTTCTCCAATCATCCGTTGGCATTGTTGTTTGAAGTGAAGATAGGCAAAGGTAAATTGTTGGTGTCCGGCATTGATTTTCACCGCGACATGCAAATGCGTCCTGCTGCTCGCCAACTACTTTCCAGCTTGTTAAACTATATGCAGAGCAGCGATTTCTCTCCGAGACATATCGTGAAAATTGAAACAATTAATGATTTGATAGATAAGTAATATGAACAAAAATATTGGATTAGGCATACTTCTCGGATTAGGTATGGTTGCACTTCCTGTGGAAGCGCAGAATGTGTATGAACTGACAGCACCAAAGGTGGAGAAGATAATTTATACCAAACATCTGAAACTGGGTGGAACGGCTCCTGATGGTGGAAGCATAGAAGTGAATAGTTTTTATATGTTACGGAACGGAAAGCCCATGCTGCCCGTTACAGGTGAGTTCCACTACAGCCGCTATCCTGCAGAACAGTGGGAACAGGCTATCTTGAAGATGAAGGCTGGTGGACTGACCATCATTCCTACTTATGTGTTCTGGAATATCCACGAGGAAAAGGAGGGCGTGTTCGATTGGAACGGTAATAGAGATTTGCGTCGCTTTGTGGAGCTATGTAAAAAACATGACATGGACGTGATTGTACGTATTGGTCCTTTCTGTCACGGAGAAATACGTAATGGAGGTTTACCGGATTGGCTTTTTGCGCGTCCAGTAGAGGTACGCTCCAATGATGTAAACTATTTGAAGTATGTAGAACGTCTCTATAATGAGATTGCAGTTCAGTTGAAGAAATTGTATTATAAGGATGGAGGTCCCATCATTGGTGTGCAGATAGAGAATGAACACCAACATTCGGCTGCGCCATGGGCCATTCAATATCCCGGTGAACAAAGGGATATGACGGCTGCCACCTACGATTCGTCCATTACAATGATTGGAGTAAGTGAACAGCATCAGAATATTACGATGTCTGAATTGGGCGATCTACACATGCGTACACTAAAACAGATGGCAGAGAAAGCGGGTATCATTACTCCTTTGTATACCGCTACCGGTTGGGGAATGGCTGCTGTGATAGGTAATGAGGCACTACCTGTAACTGCTGCTTACACCTATCCGTTTTGGGCAAAGCCCTCTATGTCTCCTTTCTGTCTGTTTAAAGACATTCAGCGGGTACCAGATTATTCGCCGGTGCGCTATGATACCGACAAGTATCCGTCGTTCTGTGCGGAGATGGGTGTAGGTATTCAGATGGTGTATCGCAGTCGCCCTATTGTGAAGGCTGAAGCAGCCGAAGCGTTGATGGTACGTACATTGGGCAGTGGTGCAAACGGTATAGGTTACTACATGTACCACGGTGGCTCTACCCCGAAACAAAACAATGGCGTAGGATTTTTTAGCGATGACGGTATGGGTATGCCTAAGATTTCCTACGACTATCAGGCTCCGATTGGTGAATTTGGTTTGGTACGTGATTCGTATCAGAATTTGCGCATTCTTCATACATTCTTAAAAGATTTCGGTTCTATATTGGCACCCATGGAAACGGTACTGCCCGAAGGATATGAGAAAATAACACCGGATAATCGGGAAACGTTGCGTTATGCTGCCCGTATGAAAGAAGATGCCGGTTTCATCTTCATGACCAACTTTCAGGATCATGATACAGCACGCTTTGACCAGACAGATTTGCAGTTAAAACTAAAGCTAAAAAAACAGACATTGATCATTCCTTCTAGTAAAACGTTTACTTTGAAAAAAGACCAAAGTGTGATTTTACCCTTTAATCTCTCTATGGAAGGGGCACTCTTAAAGTATTCTACTACTCAACTCTTGGCTAAAGTAGAGGAAAAGAATGCCGTACACTACTTCTTTTTTGCTCCGGAAGGACTACGTACAGAATATAGTTTTGACAAATCAACGTTGAGCTCGGGTAAGGAGTTCTATACACCGAAACCTGGTTTGAAAAGTACTTTCTCCATTACAGTTAAAAATGGAAAGACGTTGAAGATTACAACCTTAACACGTCAACAGGCATTGAACACTACCAAAGTGAATAATCATATCCTTATTACTGAAGCCACAGTATTGCCTGAGAAAGAACAATGTACTTTGCTAAGTTTAGGGAAGACCCAAATCAGCTATGCCCTTTATACTGCTAATAAAGGATGGAAAGAGGAAACCATAGAGGTACAACCGGTAGATGTGAAAGCTGATTGGAAGAAAGTGGGTACCCGCCGAATGACCGTAAAGATAGATCAGCCCGATGTGCCACAGGTAAACGATTACTTCCTACGTGTGAACTATGTAGCAGATGTGGCAATGGCTTTCATTGGTGGTTATTTGGTGCTTGATCATTATTACTATGGGATACCATGGACAATCGGTTTGAGACGATTCAAAAATGAATTGAAGAATGAATACTTGAGCTTCTATTTCCGTCCTTTACGTAAAGACGCCCCTTTCATTGGTGATCTTCCTGTGGAAGCTATTCCAGATTTCTCACAAAAGGATGCCGATTGCTTGGTCAGAAGTGTGGATGTTATACCTGAATATAAGGCTATTGTTAATATTTAAAAATCAAATGGCTTCTGTCTAAAGCCCAAAGAAGGTGTGTCAACACACACCTTCATTTTCTCTTTAAAATACATTCCGGTTCTTAATCTATCTTTTCATACTACTTTCCCTCACCTGCAAACAAGTAGGAATAATGATTTGCTTGATTTTTTTATCCCCTTTAATCTTATCAATCAGCATCTGACATGCAGCTTCCCCCATCTTGTAAGTCTGATGCGAGACAGCCGAAAGCCGGGGAACTACATAATTGGCATGTTGTTCGTCCGTATATCCGATCAGTGCTATATCCTGGGGAATACGAAGTCCATGATTTCTGATTACTTCCATAGCGGCAAACGCCAAGGTATCATTCATGGCGAGAATGGCATCAGGAGGCTCAGGAAGTGACAATAAAGTCTCTGTAGCTATTTTCCCTTCCTCGAAATCTATCTTCCGGCATACTACCAAGTCCTTCTCAATAGATATTTTATTTTCCCTCAACGCTTCAAGGTAACCGTGTTTTCTGTTTTTCACTATATCCAGGTGGTTGGCGCCACCGATAAAAGCAATTCGCTTGCTTCCATGATCCAGCAAGTGCTGTGTAGCCATTTGGGCAGAATGTACTCCATCTGCCACCACCGTAGAGAAACGTTCCGGCATACAGACACGGTCAAACAGCACGAGTGGCATATTCATATCATCCAAACTCAGCCAATGGTCATAATCCGTTGTTTCCTGAGACAAACACCCTATCACACCTTCTACATGCATATTGACCAGATTCTCAATATTTCTTTTCTCGTGCTCGTATGACTCATGGGAGGTCGTGATAATGACAAAATAACCGTTTGCTATGGCTGTATCTTCTATGCCACTCAAGATAGATGCAAAGAAGTGAGTGACAATATCGGGCACAATCACTCCAATGGTACGAGGGGTATTTTTCCGAAGACTCATGGCAAAGGGATTGGGATGATAATTCATCTCTTTCGCTAATTTCTGGACTTTAGCACAAAGTTCCCGACTGATTTCGGGACTGTTTTTCAAGGCACGAGACACTGTAGGAATAGATACACCTAATATCTGCGCCAAATCTTTCAATGAAGTACGTCTCGATTCTGCCATATAAATACTATAACGGTAATTGATTTACTTTACAAAGAAAGCACATTCCCGTCAATATCCATACAAAGATCGGCTTTTTTTAGTGGTTAGTGATGAATCACCTGCCAAGCGACACTGCGCAGCTTATTCACCACTAGCCACTTATCACTAATAAATCGCTTCCCGCATCCGGTCTTCGAATGCAGCTAAAGCAGCTTTGGCACCCTCACCCATGGCTATGACGATCTGCTTATAGGAAACATCGGTCACATCGCCAGCAGCATAGATACCTTTCACAGAGGTTCGTCCGTTCTTGTCGGTCAGGATTTCACCCATGCGGTTCGTTTCCACCAGTTCTTTGAACAAAGCACTATTGGCAGTCAGACCAATCTGGACAAAAATACCATCCAAAGCAAAAATCTCTTCTTTTTCCAATGAACGATCTTTCTTTATGAGTCCCACCACTTTGTCACCATCTCCTAATACCTCTACCGTCTGGGTATTAGTGAAGATATCCACATTAGGCAGGCTCCTGGCCTTCTCTTGTAAAACAGTATCGGCTTTCAAGGCATCCATGAACTCAAAGACGGTTACTTTGGAACAGATACCCGCCAAATCAATAGCGGCTTCCACTCCGGAGTTCCCACCACCGATGACTGCCACTTCCTTGCCTTTATAGAACGGCCCGTCACAATGAGGACAGAAAGCCACTCCATGACCAATGTATTTTTCTTCACCGGGAACATTCAATTTTCTCCAGTTCGCCCCTGTAGCAATAATCAGTACGGGAGCCTTATAGGTTTCTCCACCTTTTACCGAAAGTACTTTCATCCCTTCGGCCACTTCCACCTTTTCTATCCGGCGGTTTTCCAAAATATCAATATTATATTCCGCCAAATGTTTTTTCAAGTCTTGAGCCAGCTGTTTACCGGTGGTTTGAGGAATAGATATCAAGTTCTCGATTCCCATGGTCTCATTTACCTGTCCACCGATACGTTCGGCTATCACCGCTACTTTCAATCCTTTTCGGGCCGAATAGATGGCAGCTGTTGTTCCGGAAGGACCACCACCGGCCACCAGAACATCATATTCTTTTGTCTCAGCAGCTTCCAATTCCACAGAGCCGTAACGGGCTTCCAGCTTCTCCAATAAATCGCCGATGCTGCCACGGCCTACATGAATTTGTTCACCATCAGCAAACACAGTAGGAACGGCCTGCACCTTCATACGGTTCACTTCATCCTCATTGATAGCCCCATCCACTGCCTCATGACGTATCTGATGATTCAGAACCACCATCACATTCAGAGTCTGGACCACATCGGGACAATTGGTACAGGTCAGAGACAAATAGGTGGTCAGATTAATGGGCCCCCGCAATGCCTTGATACGTCTGGTAATAAACTCGTCCGGAAAATTCTTTCCTTTGCCGTCAGCATTCAGAACAGCCATCAACAAAGAAGTAAATTCATGACCACCAGGTACGGCACGAAATGTGATTCCCGTATCCTTTCCTTCTTTTAAAAGGATAAACTTCAGCCCTTCACTATCCTGCAACCGACAGGAAAGTTTATCCGAACAGGAAGCCACTTCTTCCAACAAGTCCACCAACTCGGCACGACTTTCGTGCTGAGGGTGGACAAAGATGTCAAAAGTATAGTGCGCTTCCAATTGGGCAAAAAGACCTTTTAACTGATCTTTTATCGCACTATCTAACATGAGTTCTATACTTTAAATTTTACCTACCAAATCAATACTCGGTTTCAAGGTCTCAGCACCTTTCTTCCATTTAGCAGGACAAACCTCACCATCATGAGTGGCTACAAACTGGGCAGCTTCTACCTTACGAAGAAGTTCATCAGCATTACGCCCGATACTGTTGTCCTGAATTTCAGCTAATTTGATCTTGCCTTCGGGATTCACTACAAAAGTACCACGATAAGCCATACCGTCTTCTTCAATCATCACACCAAATGCACGCGACAAAGCACCTGTAGGATCTGCCAACATCGGATAAGTGATTTTGCGGATGCTTTCAGACGCATCATGCCATGCTTTATGAACGAAATGTGAATCGGTGCTTACAGAATATACTTCCACTCCCATTGCTTTGAACTGATTATACTTTTCAGCAATATCTACAAGTTCGGTAGGGCATACAAACGTAAAGTCAGCAGGATAGAAGAAGAAAATAGCCCATTTACCTTCAATATCTTTATTAGTTACGGTTTTAAACTCTCCATTATGGAATGCCTGAACTTTAAATTCAGGAACTTGTGAATTAATAATTGGTTCCATACTCTTTTTATTTTTAAATTAAAACTGATTTTTAAATTGTAATTATTACATTTGCAAAGATAACCGACTTCAGCACCTTCCACAATACCTAATTATTAGGATTGTATAGAACAAGATTCACCATAAATAGGTATTGGATAAACGATTTTTTTAATCGAATTTTGCATGGAGTTAAAAGGATGCTAAATATTTTAACAACAATAGTTTATATTAGAATAATTATTTAAAAGTACATGTAGTATGAAAATAGAAAAAATTATAGCCCGCGAGATATTAGACTCACGTGGTAATCCCACAGTAGAAGTCGATGTTACATTAGAATCAGGAATCACAGGTCGTGCATCGGTTCCGTCAGGAGCATCAACCGGAGAACACGAAGCATTAGAACTACGCGATGGTGACAAAACTCGCTATAATGGAAAAGGAACCTTAAAAGCTGTAGCCAATGTAAACACAATCATTGCCCCGGCGCTAATTGGTTGCTCAGCACTGGAACAACGTGCCATTGATAAAAAAATGTTAGCATTAGATGGTACTCCCACTAAATCCAAACTCGGGGCCAATGCCATTTTAGGCGTATCGCTAGCAGTAGCAAAAGCAGCCGCAAACTATCTGGATATACCTTTATATAGATACATAGGTGGGACGAATACATACGTAATGCCGATTCCAATGATGAATATCATCAATGGCGGTTCACATAGTGATGCTCCCATTGCTTTTCAAGAATTTATGATTCGTCCTGTAGGTGCTCCATCTTTCCACGAAGGTTTACGCATGGGAGCCGAAGTATTCCATGCGCTGAAAAAAGTATTGCATGACCGCGGTCTGAGCACTGCCGTAGGCGATGAAGGTGGTTTTGCTCCTGCCTTGAACGGAACCGAGGATGCCATTGAGTCTATTCTGGCAGCCATCAAGAATGCAGGTTATGAACCGGGTAAAGATGTCATGATTGGTATGGACTGTGCTTCTTCTGAATTCTATAAGAATGGCGTTTATGACTATACGATTTTTGAAGGAGAAACAGGCAAAAAACGTACGACTGACGAGCAAATTAATTATCTGGAAGAATTGATTAATAAGTATCCTATCGATTCTATTGAGGACGGTATGAGTGAAAATGACTGGGAAGGGTGGAAGAAGCTGACCGAACGTATAGGCAACCGTTGCCAACTGGTAGGTGATGACTTGTTCGTAACCAATGTAGAATTCCTTTCAAAAGGTATTGCACAAGGATGCGCCAACTCTATCCTGATCAAAGTCAATCAAATAGGTTCTTTAAGTGAAACACTGGATGCTATTGAAATGGCTCATCGTCATGGATATACCACTGTTACTTCCCACCGCTCAGGAGAAACGGAAGACGCAACCATTGCAGACATTGCCTTAGCTACCAATAGTGGACAAATCAAAACAGGCTCATTGAGCCGGAGCGACCGCATGGCAAAATACAACCAGTTACTCCGTATTGAAGAGGAACTGGGTAATTTGGCCGTATATGGTTACAAACGAATCAAATAATTGGATCTTTTGTACATTTATGTAATCGGATAGCGTCTTTGAGAAAAGGCGCTATTTTTTTTGGATATTGCTTTCCGATGACATTCTTAAAAAAAATATAAAAGCCTCCTGTCTTCTGTCTGTCCTTTAAAGGTTTTATGTACTTTTGTACCGCTTTAAACAAAAAACAATCAATAAAAATGGACGATTCAATACCACGAACGTGCAATAGTATTAACTGATCCGACAGGGCAATCACTACTCTGAATGCCTCTGAACGGATATAAATGAACGAAAGGAGGCAATAAGATGAGAAAATATCTTTATTGTGAAAATGGCTTTGTAGAAAAGCCACAATGGATGCCAAACTGCTGGGTGAATGTAGAATGCCCCGACCAAAGTGATTTTGAGTTTCTGACTAAAGAATTAAAAGTCCCCGAAGCTTTTTTAGAGGACATCGCCGATATGGATGAACGTCCACGAACGGATACGGAAGACAACTGGCTACTGACCATTATCCGAATCCCCCTGCAACAACAGGGAAGCATCCCTTATATCACTATCCCTATCGGTATCATTACAAATAATGAAATCATTGTTACCGTGTGTTATCACTCCACTGAAATGATTCCTGATTTCATTGACCACACCCGACGTAAAGGAATCATTGTGCCTAATAAATTTGAACTGATTTTACGGTTAATTTACTCATCTGCCGTATGGTTCTTGAAATATCTGAAACAAATAAACAATGATGTAGCTGCCGCAGAAAAAGAATTGGAAAGGAGCATACGTAATGAGGACCTGCTAAGATTGATGAAACTACAAAAAACATTGGTTTATTTCAATACGTCCATTCGTGGAAATGAGGTGATGGTAGGTAAATTGCAAAGTATCTTCCAGGAAAAAGATTATCAAAACCGCGATTTGGTAGAAGATGTAGTCATTGAATTAAAACAAGCATATAACACGGTAAATATCTACAGTGATATCTTAACCGGAACCATGGACGCATTTGCTTCCATCATATCCAATAATGTGAACACCATCATGAAACGCATGACCAGTATTTCCATCATTCTGATGGTACCCACATTAATAGCTAGTTTCTATGGAATGAACGTAGATGTACATGTAGATGCATTACCACATGCTTTTAGTTTTATTATTTTGGCGTCCATCACATTGTCTGCGTTGGCCTTTGTTATTTTCAGGAAGATAAAGTGGTTCTAAAAAATCCTGTAACAATATCATATGACCTGTCATTCACGACAACAGGTCATATGATAAAACTGATAAAACTCTTTTCGCCCCCTAATCTTATGACAAAGAGATTCAATTTACTCTTGATTTCTTTCTCCAAATACGTTTTATCCATAAATAGTATCCTGTTAATGGCAAGGTGGCTCCTATCAAAGCTGCTATAAACGTCAGTAAACGAGTAAGCATACCGCCCCAACTACCAACATGTACAGAATAGATCCATCCGCGAATCTTTCCAGCCTTCTCAGCATCTTTATATAAAACTACGGCTCACCCGATAAACCTGGGGGATTAAGCATACAGCTTTGTAAGTCTGAAAAGAAAGAATTTTATATCCGTTACTC
>NZ_JBCOCI010000041.1:0-42974 GCF_040929485.1 Phocaeicola sp. RTP21198st1_B8_RTP21198_201120
AATCCTGAGCAACTTTTTGTTGCTCAGGTACTTAAAAAGTTTAATTTATAATAGTGTTGCGGAATTAAGGTTATAGATGAATTAACACAAAAAATAGAAAAAGCAATTCTTAATCTTCCAGAATCCTATCGGATAGCTTTTGAAATGCACCGTTTCCAAAATAAGACCTATCAGGAAATTGCAGAAGAATTAAACATATCTTCCAAAACAGTAGATTACAGAATTCAACAGGCACTAAAACAATTACGGAAAGAATTAAAAGACTACTTACCCTTACTTCTATTCTTTTTTGCCCCTAAATAGGAACCCGTACATCCTATTATATCCTTGTACTCTATCACTTCATAACTGATATGATGATAAGAAGTGTTTCTGCCGGGAATATATGCCTCTCCAAAAGTTGTGTCAATGTTCCCAACGCTTCACCCCGAAACAGGATAGTAAGTTCTTATCTTTCTGATTATGTTCTTCATACAAAATGCTCCTTTTTACAAAAACAAAAAATAGGTGCGATAAAATATCACCCTATCCATCTAAAGACATCTATAACCTAAGAATACGGCAATTTTTCTAACTATATAGATTTCAAAGAAACATATTTCTTATTCCTTCAGCAAGTTTACAAAAAAAGTTGGAAGACAATATGCTCTCATGCCCTCATTAACGATGATAATCATCTCATTAACAATGCACTATATATGAGTGCATCATCTTTATGCTCTCATAAATGCCCTCATGCCCTCACTGTGTTTACTTTCTCACACAGACGTATATTACTTATTATCAGATGATTTATACCGATAGCAAAAACATATCTTCCGATTATACGATACAAATATAGAGATGTAGTTACGTAAAAATAGGAACAGGATTACATCAAAGTTCCTTCATGATTGCTCAACTAAACTAGCAAAATTACTTAACCACTATTGTGATTAACTTTAATCACCTATATGATTAGACTTAGTCACTATCGTGATTAGACTTAACCACCTATGTGATTAAGTAAATACAAACGGTTGAATATTGATAAACGTCTGTATGTAAACGATATATTGCAAGGATAATGCAGAAAGAAGATATGTGGAAAGCAGCAAATGAAAAGAGTCTTTATTATGCACCATTAGCCCCCAAAAAGGACCAAAAGCGTATTGCAGAAATAAGTTACCGATACAACTATAAATAATTTATCTTTCTGACAAACAATAAGATATAACTAAGAACACATGAATATGATGTGAGAGCATGAGGGCATATTATGAGAGCATAAAGATGATGCACTCATATATAGCGTATTGTTAATGAGATAATTACCATCACATGAGGGCATGATAGCATAATGTGTTCCAACTTTCCATTGTTTTTTTGCCATGTTCCAATAAATTTCTTCAAGTGAACCCATTTTTATCTGTTATTGATTTTTTACACGAATTCCACAAAAAGAATAAAACACCTTGTGGAATCCATGTAATCCATACCTACCAAACGATAATCCTCACATCATTTATTCACCATCCACCGGAATAACTTCCTGCATATAAATGGCATCCAGACTCCAAAGGGCGGCATCATTGGTACTGATACTTGTACATTCATCCAAAGGAGCGGGAACTTCCGGCGGAAGAATAGTTTCTATACGGAAAGGTGGAGCCGGAGTATGTTCCAAGCGGGAAAACAAATCTGTCCAAGCCTCTTCCGCCATTTTTGCATTACGGGTATGATAGGCTGCATATCCCAACAAACGGGATATACGGAAACGATTCTTCCTTAACTCCCATGCTTTCTGCTTATAACGGGCGGCAAGATCAAGCCATGCCTCATTCCATTCGGGATAATCAACCATACGGATCATTTCATTCATGACTTCAAAACCTCCCATGATAGTCATCAAATGATTTGTACTTTCTAACTTGGGATCACATTCGCTGGTAATAATCCCTGTAGCCGGATCATAACCTAAAGCCAACGGACCTGTAAAGATACGGTTGGGCAGTGCCACAATACTTTTCATCCCGGCTATAATTTTGTCACGATAAGCCGTATTGCCGGTACGCTCCCATTCAGTCATCCAGTTTCCGGCGTATGCCAACCAGTCGGGACCGATACGGAGACGTGCAGGTGCCGTACAAGGATACTGACTGCGAGGTTGCGCCAGACGCATGGGGTCCAGCGTGTACAATTTCTGATCGGCATCTTTTACCTCGGTCATTAAATCACCGCATCGGTCGTCCGTAGTAAGATAATAGTAGAAACGATTCCAGGCAGCCTGACTGATCCGTGCTTCTTTAGCTCCACATCCCCAATGACTGACGTTGTGCCGGCTACCCAATCCTGCATTCGGACCGATATGATATACATCCACTTCCGCCGTATGACGGGTCATGGCTTCCGCCATGCGCCAGATATCAGCACGTCCGGTACGCAGGAAATTATACCATAGCCACATATTAGAAGCCAGTTCCGTGTTATCCCATGCAAAACCTCCGATGTCATAACGCCAGGTATGGCGGACAGGATCGTATGCATGCATCACATCCCCATAATTCCAAAAGCCATACCATTTGTTTTGTTCTATCGCTTTTTGATAGAAGCTGATATAAGCATCCAGCCTGTCTTCCACCCGGGCACGGAAAGGAGTACTACGATCGGGAAGGCTCCAAACACCAAATGCCTGCTTGGCATGCAAATAGTCAGGTACAGGCATCAGCACTCCCGGTCCGGCAAGTTGTTTAGCTTGTTCTGCAAAAGCTTTCTTCCCGCTATAACCACCCTGAGGTATCAAGGTAAAAGTCGTTGTACGGGCAATCCCGTAAGGGGTGCTCATTCCTTCTTGCACATCTTCGTAACTGGCATTCAAGTCATGAGCAACATTATCATAATGGCGCAAGTCCATCGGCTCAGCATCCGGACTCCATATCCATGCGGTAAGAGCAGCCACCGGAGTTTTTGCATCCGAGATTTCAATAGAAGACGGATAAGACTGCCAGAAATCATGCAACTCAAGCCCCATGCCTCCGGTTATATCTCCGGCAAAAGCATAACCCTCACTACGTGTACCGGAAAAAGTACCTATCCAAGGATTATTGTCATTGGCACGTTTACGGATTGAAAATGCATCTGCTGTCAGTTGGGACAGACGATAGCTGTCCCAAGAAGCCCAATGATCAAGCAAAGCACGGTTCTTTTCGTCAAAAGCTTCATAAGAAGGAATGCGTTTTCCTTCCATCTGCTGTTGCTGTAACGAAGATTCTCCATTTCCGGTTTTATCCAATGTAAGTATGCGTCGTCCCACCAAAGGCTGAACGGGCTCGCTCCAGACTCCACCATCGGCACAAGAGAAAGCTACATGGCGATTGTATAAAGCCTCACGCATAGGAACATCAAAACGAACTCCCAAGGCGCGAATAAAATCTTTGTTCTGATCTCCGTCATATACAAAGCTATGCACCATTTTCACTTGCTCACTGCCACCATAAAAATAAAGCCGTACCACAAAGGGCAACCACTCACGACCATTCGGACTTTTGTGTACCCCTTCCAATTTAACAAGCGCACGCACAGAACCGGCACGCTCTACAGTCACAGATTTCAGTTCTCCTATATAATTAGTGAAAGAAACTTGAGAAGTACTTTCAAGTACCGGTTCGCTTTGCGTATGGCATATAAGCCTAGCCTTTTCTCCTACTTTCACACCTTTATATAACAGACTATCTATCAAAAATTCGCCTTGACGAGGTATATATGCTGAAATGACTCCGGTAGAGATATGAATACCCTGTGATGTTTCTGCCACAGAAACGGACTTTTTTTTATCTGTATCCGGCAGTTTGGATTTCGCCTTAGATTTCTTTACCGCCTTTTCCAGAGTCAGTTTTTCTGTTCCGGCAGGAATAACTCCTGCTATTCCTCCCCACTTTACAGAACCATCCGGCCAATAAGCCAAAGTCCAAGTATCAATAGGAATATCCTCACCACTTTCTGCAGATAGCCGTAACTTGTTTTCCGGAAAAACTTCTCCTTTATCAAAAGGCACTCCGAAACTTACGGCCTTATCCTGCCGGGGAGTTTCACCAATCCATTGCAAAGGAACAGTAGCCACTTCTTGCGATGAGCATTCATAACTGAAATTTGTAATACGAGTACGCGACAAAGTGGTACGAAAACCAAACCAGCCTTCCCGTAACGGTTCAGCATCCCTGAAGTCCACCAAACGCTCACCGTCTATGTAATAACTAACCCTATTATTCTCGTTGGTAATCTTGATATGATACCAATGATTCGGCTTCAGCAAATGTCCGGCATCCGTATATTCCTTTAGAATAGCAGGACGGGCTTTAGGATTTGTAATACCCGACTCATCCCCATCATAACGACGGAAACGTGTAGTAGAGTTATGATTACCACCATATCCCAAATAGTAAAGCTGTAAAGAATAACAATTCAGGAATATACCGCTACGCCATTTTTCTCGCTTCCATAAATTATCGGGATATTGAGGGTCTGATGCCATCCAGAAGCAGTTCAAATCACTCAGACGATCTCCATCCGACTCCACCACCACACATGCATCATATTCAATGGTCACTTTTCCACTCATTTTCTCTTTTCTCCAAAGAGTCAACCCTTTGGGAGATACTATCTCAGCGGTATCTCCCTGAAACGTCACTTTATAATCAGGCGATTCCGATTCAACCTTCCAGTATTTAGAAAACTGGCGGGAATTCAAACCGGATACTCTATTATCCTGTGCCTTTGACGTAAAGACAACTAATAGAAATAAAAACAGAAACAAATTTTTCATACGATGTTGCTTTGTTTTCATTTACTTTAAAAAGTCTTTTAACGGACAGTCCGTAGCTTTCAGCCCGTCAGCAATACTCCGGGCATTCATACGGGCACCTTTCAAAGAGGTATGGGTATGGTCATGATTGAAATACGTTCCTACTACACGCAAACCTTGATTGTATCCCATATCTTGGAGCTTGTCTCCTGATATTTTATTCAAATCTATAAAATAAGCCCCGGCCGCTTCTGCCGCTTCACGCGTCCATTTACCAAAAGAATTTGTATTGCGCTCTATCTCACCATTATCAAACTTATTGCGAGGTGTATGACTCAGGACAATAGGAACAGCTCCCTTTTCTTTTACATCCATAATAAACTTACGCAAATACCAGCCGAAAGAATAAACCACTTGATAGCTGCCGGTTTTCTCCATTTTGAAGACCTTGCTTTCATTTCCTGAACCGGGTAATTCCGCACGCGCTTTCCCTGTGTTTATGTCACCTGCATCATTATGTCCGAATTGTATCAAAACAAAATCTCCCGGCTGAAGTGCATGATAGATTTTATCCCAACGCCCTTCATCTAAATAAGTACGCGCACTGCGGCCCGCTTTCGCATGATTCTCTACAGAAATTCTTTCTGTGTCAAACAGTTCGTGAATAACACTTCCCCATCCCCACATGCCATTTTCATCTTTATCAGTATTCTTCACTGTACTGTCTCCCACCGTAAACAATACAGGATTCCCCTTTTTACGGGTAGCCCCCGTAACCGTATCTTTTTCTACCGGTTTCAAATAACGCGCCAGTTCCAACCCCTTATAATTACGGATTCCTTCGGCTGCAGATTCTGCATTGACACGCGCGCCAAAAGCACTTGTGTGAATACGGTCCAGATAGAACATATACTTTACTTTTTCTTTGCCGAATTTCTCAAATTTGCGTGCCGAGATATCATTCAGATCAATAAAAGGAATTCTCGCTTTTTTAGCTACCTGCTTCGCCCATAATCCAAATGTCTGATTCACCCGGGTAATAATAGTGCTGTCTGCATCTTCCCAAGCGTTACGAGGAGTCAGAGACATCAAAACAGGATAAGCACCTTTTTTCTTCACATCATGAATAAAACGACGCATATATTCTCCATACGTATATACGGTTTCTTTTGCTCCTGTCTCTTTAATAGTCACATTCAGACTGTCTTTGCCAATTCCCGGAATAGAGGCACGGGCACGGCCACTATCGTACGGACCATTGTCATTATGCCCCAATTCTATGATAACCCAGTCACCTTTACGAACTCCTTTCAAGACATCAGGCCATAACCGGTTATAAAAAGTACGGCTACTGGTTCCTCCCAATGCGTGATTTTCAACGGTTATCTTATTTTCATCAAAATACTCATGTTCAAAATATCCCCATCCCCATTGACCGTTATTTCCATTGCCCAAAGTACCGGTACGCATCGTTGAATTTCCAACAAGGAACAACACCGGATTATCCCCTTTCCGGCTGGAACCTGAAACAGGACGGGCAGAACGCGCCACATTTAAACTATCAAGCGTATTATCAACGACTTGGTTCACATCCTTCATCGGAGCAGCTATTTTATTTTGAGCATGTGCTCCCAATCCTACTCCGGCAGCTAACAAAAAGCATAAACAAAGTTTATTTCCTTTCATGACATTTATAGTGTTTTTCTTTTATTGCATTTCAAATCTTTCACAAAAATAAGATGAACGAACAAACCGGAGAATAGAAATTCATTCATTTTCCTGTTTATTCGTTCAACCAATAGTACATATATCCTAATCGGAGTAGCGACAAGGCTAGAAACTAGAGTGCGGCGGTTGGTTATACGCTACATTCTGCCAAGCTATCGCCAATCTGTACTGACGGTCATTCATCCATGTGGCACGTCTGTCCACAGCCGGTATGGTAGTAGAATAAATACGTAATTCTGTCTGGTCTTCGGAGGCCCAAATAACCTCTTCCCGCCAATCTCCTAAAATATCACCCGACAAACACGGATTACCTTTTGTTCCATTATTGGAAACAACTCCCTCGGCTTTCAATAATAAATCTGTACTTTCCGCATTCCAATTCCATTTACTGATGGAAACATGATCCAGTAGTTCCGCTAAGGGATCGGCGTCCCAATAAATGGTAAAATTGCAGGAGTCAGGCTTTCTATTACTGATTATTTCTCCGGTATCCCCTCTTCTCAAACCTCCTATATTGCACCAACACTCTGCTCCATCATAACGCGGATCAATATCGGCAGCTACTCCACGACCGGCATCTTGTCCCAAACCATCCTGCCAGATAATTTCTCCGGTCGCTCCATCAAACATAGCTACGGCAGGAGTACGCTTTACAATTTCATTATCGCCTTCATTTTCATGCACGCCAAAAACCTGCATACCTTGACGGGAAGGAATAAAACGTCCGGCATGTAAAGCATCCCCGTGACGCAAGCCCGTAGTAAACAGTCCTTTACCATCATGGTCTACAGTCATAGCCCCCACGCAGATTTCATCACAACCATCACCATCAAAATCCGCTACGGTCACACTATGATTTCCCATGCCCGAATAGGCCTCCCAACCCGGTGCCGCACTATCAAAAGTCCATGTATGTTTCAATGCCCCGTTTGTAAAAGTCCATGCAGCCACCACCGTCCGTCCGTACCATCCTCTTACCATGACAGGTGAAGGCGTTTTTCCATCCAGAAAAGCTACTCCAGCTGTAAAACGGTCTGAACGACCACCAGTATTGTCATTACCACAATTACCACCGACACCTCCCCAACCATCCAAGGGATAACGGGTTGGAATATATTCTTTCGAATCCAGTTCTTTTCCAGTACGTCCCTCAAAAACCGTGAGGTATTCCGGGCCATTTACTATCTTACCATACGTAGGACTTTTTTTATCCCATGTCCTCCAGTCGGCTTGGGCATCTCCTATCCGATGTCCCAGTCCGTCGACAGTACCATCTCCTGTCTTACAACAGATTTCCGCACATCCATCTCCATCAAAATCAAAGACCAGGAAATTAGTAGTGGCTGCTCCGGAACGTACATTCGGTCCCAAATCAATACGCCACAATCTTGTTCCATCCATTTTATATGCATCCAAATAGGTATTACCGGTAAAGCCACGTTGTGGCGGTCGCTTTGAATTAGAAGGAGACCATTTTAAAATAATCTCATACTCTCCATCACCATCCAGATCACCTACACTACAATCATTAGCTGTATAAGTGAATGATTCACCTGCTATTTCTCCGTCTTCCGGTTTACAAACAGGAACACTTAAATAAGGATTCCGTTCCTCTCCTTTCAGACGGGTCCAGGTAGCGACTTCCCCGGTAGTTGCTTTTAAAGTCCAACGATTATCCACCGTATAATCAACCGTACGGTCTAAAAAATCGGAAGTCCGATCTATCGGTTCTTTATTTAATTTCACCTCCGCACCTCCACCGGAACTACGGTATAAATCAAATTGTAATCCGGCTGCATCCTCCAAGGTCATGCGCCAGCTTAAATACATTCCATCCTCTGTAGGAATTCCAATCAATCCTCTTGAAAGCTTTTCTCCACTGTAAGGTTGGGAAAAAGCGAATATGCTTCCGACAAGCAGAAGCATATTCATCATAATCCAATGTTTCATCTAACAATTTATAAAACCTTAATACAAGCGGGGAGTTTCCCCGCCTATCTACTAAAAAAAGAAACTCCTGTCTATCAATCTTTACCTCTAAAAAATATCCACATCTCTATTGCCACAAATTCTCTTTAAACTCGATTTCAACAATGCGTAACTCGTGATTAGTTTTATCGCCATTTTTTGCCTTAAACAAGTCTAATTCACCTGCGGCAGGAGCAGCAACTTCTACAATTTGTCCGAAACCGTCACCTTCCTTGCTGGCACCTTTCAAACGAATGGTTATCTCATTTGTCAATACAGGTTTTACATTCAGGTGGATATACCCCAAACTTTTTTCAGTCTCACCACTCCAAATCAGTTCATCACCTGCATATATTTCCAAAGGATAGCTGCGCAAACGCCAACCGGTAAGTTTCATACAAATTTCATCCACACGGGCCGCACGTTCCAAACTATAAGTTATCCATGCACTGTTCAGTCTGCCATCATTCTTCCATTCACTCAATTCATTATCATCGAAACTTTTTATCACTTCATCCTGATTGGCTCCGGCAACCGCCGATAAGATATTCACATCGACTTTCGTATCCTTGTAAGAAGGAGTCAACGGAGTTTCTCCACGGGTCAGCCTGCCCTCCAGTTCATCTCCCGGAATATAGTTACTCAAGCCATTCTTCACTTCAACAGGTGCAGAAGAAAGACTGATTTCGGCAGATTGCAATCCATCAGCCTTGGCTGTTATACGAACTGTCCCCGGAGTCGTAAGAGAGCGTATCAAAGCCCGGTTGATTCCACATTCTACAGGCAAATCTTTTGAAAGAATATAATTATCTTTGCCCTGTGCTATTCCACCACGCCATTCAGCCGGTCCTTCTACATCAAAATGTATCAAATCATTAGCCAGCGGACAACGTCTGCCATCTTTATCCATCACTTCCACTTGAAGCAATACCATATCAGCTCCATCCGCTTTCCAGCCTTTAGGACTTTGAATCACACTGAGTTTAATCTGTTCCGGCTTGCCGGCAGTCTGCAATTCAGCGCGACAACATTCTTTTCCATTCTTATCATACCCTACAGCTTCCAACTTGCCCGGAACAAATGCCACATCTTTGAAAGTATACAAGAAATGATAATCTCTTTGACCGTTTCCTAAAGATTTACCATTCAGGAACAATTCCACTTTTTCAGCACTGGATACCACATAAACAGGTTTCACCACATCTTCTTTATAGTTCCAATGACCAACGATATGAATACGGGGATTCTCTATATCCACCCATCCGTCCCACATCACCTGATGTGCATAGAAAGGATCTTTAGGGATACGCATGGCATCTGTCACACCACTACGACGATAATTCTCCACACCACGATAATGTGTATTCGTATCCGAGAAGATGATTTTCACACCTCCCGAGCTGACACGGTCACCTGTACCCGGGCGTTCACGCCAATAATCAAACCAACGAATTACATTTTCAATAGTAAAGGAATCCTGATTGTGATTATAAGCACGGGCATCCACCTTTTTCTGGACCTTATTAGTCATTGCAGAACGAAATGAATTATTTCCTTCCCCATTTTTATGATATGGATAAGAATATTCATCCCAATATTTGCGCAGACCTTCATCACGGCAGTATTCCATGGCCCACATCGGATGATGTTTGCTTTTATTGATATAAAGCATCTCGCCACCATATTCGGCTTCACGAATATCAAGCATTTCACGAGAACCGATGGCACGGCCTCCATGAGGGTCATACTTATCACGAATCGCTTTCATTTCTATCATGTGTTCACGACTGATTGATTCGTTTCCACATTCATAAAATAAAATACTCGGATTATTACGGTTGTAAATAATGGCATCACGCATCAATTCTGTACGTTGTTCCCATTGACGGCCTTCACGGTCCTTTTCTGCATCACCGGCCTGCATCGCCTGAATCAATCCGACACGGTCACACGATTCAATATCCTGCTTCCAAGGGGTGATATGCATCCAACGAACCAAGTTGGCATTATCTTCCACCATCAAACCGTTGCTATAATCACTCAGCCATGCAGGAACACTCATACCGACTCCCGGCCATTCATTACTGGTACGCTGTGCAAAACCTTTCATCTGAATCACCCGGTCATTCAACCAAATCATTCCTTTGCCGAAACGAGTTTTACGGAAACCGGTACGGGTAGCCACTTCATCTACTTTTCTGCCATCCACCCATAAACTGGTTTTTACTGTGTACAAATATCCGTATCCCCAACTCCAGAAATGAAGTCCGTCTATTTCTGCTGAAGCTTCCAAAGTCGCAGTTTCACCCGGTTTTACTACCGTCTGAGTACCCTCAAAACTTTTTATGCTTTTCCCGTCACGATCACACACTTCAACCTTATAAGCGACTTTCTTATCCCGATTATATTCATTTTTTATTTCGGATTCGGCGTGAACTACGGCTTTACGAGATTTTACACGAATATCCTCCGCATAGATATAGACACCGGTCGTTTTTAAATTACTATACAAGGGAAGTGTCTGATAAAGTTTATCAGTAACATGAAGCCACACATTCTTAGGAATCCCTCCATAATTGGCATTAAAATTACGGTCACTCCATTGATACTTAGTATCAGTGGCACGTTCCTTATAATTCCAGTTATTATCAATGCGGACTGCCATTACATTCTCTTGTCCATATTTAATATAAGGAGTCAAATCGAAACCTACAGCCATCGCACCATTTTCATGCAAGCCGATATATTCACCATTGATATAAAAATCAGCTCCTTGACGGACGCCTTCAAATTCAACAAAAACTTTTTTGTTTTTGCTATTGGCAGGCAGACGGAAATGCTTACGATACCACATGATTGTATCCGTCAGTTGTTCTATACTTAAACGAAAAGCTTCATCTTCATTAAAAGGACGGGGTAATGTTACTTTCTTCCAATCCGTATCCTGAAAACGTACTTCTTTGGCTTCCGGTATATCGCCAACATAAAGTAACCATTCAGAATTAAAATTGTATTTATCACGAACAGCTGATGCTGCCGCAATCTGACTTATTCCTATAAAAGCCAATAAAAATAAAAGAATTTTGTTTCTCATAGTTATCTCAAATTGTTTGTTACAAAACTAGCATAAAGTTCCCTCTCATACCATAGAATAAGATACATTTATATAGAAATTCGTTCAAAACGAAATTTCAGGGTATTCATGTTGCACATATTTACATATCACATTAATACTCAATATATTACACAAATACCCTGAAACATTTATTCTATAGGTTGCAACATCAGGACTATATAATTCATTGCTTCACCATAGCCGGAGTCAACGTTACAGGTCCCAATAGCCCTGAAGATTTTGGTTCCCAATCAGAAGCATCAAAGATACCATTTTTCACATTTTCCTTTTTTCTTGCAGACATATTTACATTATAGAAAATCTTCCAGTCCACTCCCTTCTTATCCATATAAGCAATTCGATTCGCCATAGAGTTGGCTACTCTGACAACTAACTCATCCTGTCCTTTGAATTTTTCAGCAGGGATATACAATTGATAAGGAGAGTCAATCACTGTACCTATATATTCTCCATTCAAATAGACAGATGCATTTTCTGCCACAGTTCCAAGGTTCAATTTGATCACATCTGCTACAGGCACCTTATTTATAGTAGTCGTATAAACGGCTGTTCCAGAAAAAGCTTTATATTCATCCCCTACAAAATCAGTCCATGAGCCCAAACTGTCAACCGTTATAGAAGCAGGAAGTTGAGGACCTCCTTGAACAAAAGAAACAGTCCAACTGCCGGAAACAGGATTTGGCTCACCTGCATTTTGATAATAAGCATAGGCATCCCCTGTAAAATGCTGACCGGAAGTTGATACAATAACAGTTTCACCCGGATTCAATTCCAGGTAAACATCTGTTTGCCCGTCATTGCGTTTCATAGCAGCCAAACCACTAGCACCAGTCATTGGATTGAAAATCGCCGCACTCCGAGCTTCTGTACGAAGTGGAATCCAATCCTCTATTTTACGGTCGCTACTATTTTCTATAAAGTAATATTTTCCCGTCGCACTATTTCTTCGGATACATTGCAGACCTGCCTGATACATTTTCTCAGCACCCACATTCGCCTCATCCATCAGAGCATTAATATCATCTGACAAACAAATCTTCCCCTTACCTACCCGTGCACATTTAACAGCACCTTCAGCATGAAAGTCCAAAGCATCCAGCATTTCTTTAAAATGAGCCTGTTTCTCTTCCGAAAGAATCATTCCGGCCATATCTTGAGGAATTCCCTTATAAAACACAACGGTAGCACCTTCATCAGCCAAAGCCATCAGTTTTTCCATTGTTTCATAAGGAATATATTGCGCCGCCGAAACAAGAACGGTTTTATATGCGGCACCAGGCGTTACAATCATTTCTTTCTCAATATTAGTTTTAAGAAGTTGCTTGTCAGAAATCATATCCCATGCATAACCATTCTCTGTTAAAGTTACCGCACTTTCTCTGACCGAAGATTCCAACATATTACGATCCAATCCGCTAAAGTGTTGAAGGCTTCTGTTCCCTTGCTCAGACATCACATCGGCTATGTTATAGTATAAAAGAACATCATTGTCAGGAGTGCCATCCTGTAAAAATGACTGCACGCGAGTAACATACTGATTCAAATATTTAAAATCCTCCCAAAACGGATTATTCGGATGAAAATGGACTGCCGCATAAAATAACCATCCCGGCCAAGGAGTATCCTGTGGACTAAAACAAGTACCATGATAAAAAATATGATTCACACCCCCCAAAAAGAAAAGATCAAGTGCTTTCTTTACATCTCCCAGATTCGATTGAAAATGTTCATTCAACCAAGTCGCACTTTCTGAAGATGAGAGTTTCTTTCCTTCTGTATGAGCTACAGACGGAGCTGCTTTTATACTGACTAAATCACGCCCCTCTATTTCGGGTACATCACTCACTGCATACAAATCCAGAATATTGGCAGGAGAGCCATGAGCCTGATTCCTTATACCCTTTCCTTGTTTCGCCGCCCAATGTTGCCAACGAATAGAATAATGATTTATCAATAAATCGTTTATGGTTTGTCTATAATCATATAACACTCTTGCATTTTTATCTGGTGTGTCAATACCTAACAATGCAGGTAAGTGCTGACGCAAGTCATATCCTCTATACTTTTGAAATTCTTCAAAAAAAGCAGGAGTCCAATTCGACTCGCCTCTTGCATCGTCCACTTCATAAGAGTCATTAAAATAATACCTCAGATAACTGATATCCTTTCCTTTAAAAGCCTCATCGAATTTACTGAGATAATGATCAATGGCCGAAGCTGAAAAATGATCTATCACATCACCTTCACCACCAGGCCCTGCACGTTCTACCATTTTTCCATGATGACCTTGGAACAGAGCACAAATAGTCCAGTCACCTTGAGGAGCCGTCCAATCCAATGTACCATCCGGCTTTATTTTTGAAGTCAAGTCGAGACATTCACCTTTATCACTATTAGCGGTCACTATAATCAAAGGCAGTTCCTTTTTATATCGTACCTGATCCAATGCCAATGTCTGTAAATCAGCATTCGCACTGACTGGTTCTTTCAAATCCGCCAGTTTTACCGGAGTATGCCCTGCCAATCTGACAAAGCCTTCTTCTTTATACCGGACAGGTTCACCCAATTGCTCACCTTCTTTCAATTGATAAGTTTTATAAGCCACCGTCTTGCACGCATCTTCGGGAGTGACCCAAGGTCCTCCAAACGGCCATCCCGAAGCATTAGCCAGATCAATACCTAACCCCAACTGCTTTGCTTCCTGCAAAGTATACAGAAACAAATCAACCCATTCCGGAGAAAGAAAATCTTTAAAGCGGTCCTCATAACCATGTATTCCATAAATAGGAGTGATCTCCAATCCCCCCAGATTTGCCTCCTGGTACTTACGCATAACCGTATCCAAATCAATAGTCCTGACCGCATTGCCTTCCCACCACCATCGCGTCCAAGGCTTGGTCTCGTTAGTCACTTGCGGCCATTCAATCTTCTGATTCTGTGTACAAGCCAAACAGCCACAAACTGCAAAAAGTACATAACAGAACTTACTGCATTTCTTTAAAAATAAGGATTGCTTCATAAATCTTACTTGTTTAAAAATGGAAACGGGCATTTTCAACACGTTGACCACCTATCATATTCTTTAATTTCCTTGCCACATCAGGATATTGCTTTATCACATTAGTAGTTTCTGCCGGATCTGTATAAATGTTATACAATTCTTCATAAGTTTTAGACGGGTCACTAACTTCCAGTCTCACCAACTTCCAACCATCAGGTGTCATAATAGATTGCTTTCCTCCAAATTCAAAGAACTCATAATAAATACAATCATGCTCCTTCTGAATACCTTTTCCCGTAAGAGTAGGCAAATAAGATATACCATCAATATTTTGAGGTATATCCGCCTGCACCAATTCACCTATAGTAGGCAAAAAATCCCAAAATGCAGAAATATGATTAGTAACTACCCCTTGTGGAATAACTCCCGGCCATTGAATGACGAACGGAGTACGGATACCTCCTTCATATAAATCTCTTTTCTGACCCCTGAACGGACCATTACTGTCAAAATAAGATGGATCGTGCCCTCCCTCCGAATGGACTCCATTATCGGAAGTAAAAACAATTATCGTATGATCATACAAACCTTTCTCTTTTAATTCTTTAATAATCAAACCCACACTTTTATCCAAATAAGTAACCATCGCCGCATATGCCGCACGCGGAGTTTGCTGCGATTTATAACCGTCTTTGCTTCCTCCAAAAGGAGTTTCACAAAATTCCCCCTCATATTCCGTCATTACCTCTCCCATTATATCAAGATCTGCATGAGGTATGGTTGGTGAAAAATAAAGAAAGAAAGGTTTCTGCGCATTTTCATCAATAAAATTCAAAGCCTTTTCCAACATCAAGTCATGCGAATAATATTTCCCATCCAGCATAATCTTCTGCTCATTCTCATGCAAGAACTCAGGGTAATAACTATGAGCAAAACGTTGCCCCAGATAACCGTAGAAATAATCAAAACCATGTTTGCCGGGCATACCTTCCGTACCCGGTCCTCCCATTCCCCATTTGCCTACACATCCGGTAACATAATTCTTTGTTTTAAAAATATCGGCTACAGTAACTTCACCGACAGGAAGCGGAGTTTCATATAACAATCCATCCGAACCTGCTACTTTTGCATTTCCTCTGATTGCAGCATGTCCCATGTGCTTTCCTGTAATCAGAGCACAACGAGACGGAGCACTGACTGTAGAACCGGAATAATGCTGCATAAACTTCATCCCATTCTGAGCTATCCCATCAATATTCGGTGTCTTAATCTGACGCTGACCATAGCATCCCAAATCACCTATTCCCAAATCATCCGCCATAATATAAATAACATTGGGCGATTTCTCTGCCGTTGTAGTCTGGGCCATCGTAAGCCCTGAAGACAACAAAGCTGCGGAAAATAATATCTTACGTGTTTTTTTCATATCCAACCTTGCTTTATTTAAAAGATGAAATATCCACCATCATTAAATTTAATCTTTTTCCATTTGTAAAATGTCCGGATTGGAAAAGAACTTTCGTACCATCCGGACTAAAGCTGGGATGTGCATGATCCGGTTTCATCTTGGTATCCGAAACCAACCAATGACGTTCTCCGGTTTGCACATTAATCAGCCATACATTACCTCCAAAAGTATCTCCGGCAGCCCATTTATTATCACGGCTGGCATTACAATGCCAGAAACCTCTTCCTACCAATTGGCCGTCAATCGCTTGGCGGTCTTTTTCTAATTCTACCTGCCCTATCAACTCTACATCATCTGTACGCAAATTGATACGCACAATACCACTTGCCTGTTTGCGAAGGCGCGGCTGAAATCCTAAGATATTGAAATATACAAAATCTTTGGTTGCAAAAGTTTCATGAGTCACCCAATCTAGCGGAGTTTCTTTATATAAAGGTTTAAAGACTGTTCCATCTGCCGTGCAAAACCACATACGCTGATGGGCATCGCCACCGGTTTCGTTACAAAAAACAATTTCACCCGGAGTAAAACGGCTGGCTTGTATGTGGCCTGTTTTAAATTCCGTATCAATAACCTTAGTTACTTCTCCTGTACTGAGATTCATTTTACGAATTCCGCAAAGAGTTGGCTTTATCTTTACCGGCTGGTTACTTTCAGGCAAGAAAGCGTTTTTCATCATACGTTCCTTTTCCTCTTCCGTACCCTCACGCTCAACAGTTATGTAGGCATAATCATCATTGCAATCCACAGCATATCCTCCCGGACGTCCCATCTCAGTGGGAAAAGTGCCTATGAAAGTTTCATAAGCGGATGGTTTACCTACTTTTCCTTGTTTTACATCGGCAAAGAATTTATCCAAGTCCATCACATACATGTTCCAGTTTTCTTTTTCTTTCCGGCTGACAAACATACGATTCGTTTTATTAGCCAAAAAAGCACTGCCCAAGTTCGGTCCTTCCGTAGCTTGAATAATCTTACCGGTGGCCATTTCAATAAAATAAATTTGTGTAGGAGTCCATTTACGTTTTTCTCCGTTAGGAAGCGTACTTTCTACCTCTTTGTCATTTCCACGGCTGGAAGACCTGAACAATAAATATTTGCCATCAGCTGTCCACATGGGATCAGTCTGATAAAGAAAACGGTCATTCTTCATCGTATCGGTCAACATAGTGATAGTATTGCCGGTCGCACTATCTACATAAGTCCGCATTTCCGATGCAGTGCAGTTTCCAAACTGAGCCAATGCGGCTTTACTAAAAGCTAAAAATAATGTAATAGCTAAAAATGTCTTTCTCATAGCATGTCATTTTTTATCTGATACGACAAATTTATGCACGAGAGAAGTTATATCAAATAGAATTTTATCCATTTATATGGTTAATTGTTCACTTTTTAGTTAACTCATAAAAAAAAGTAAGGTAACACCGACAATGCCACCTTACTTTTTTAACGAGTTAATCAAATTTCCTAATTAACCTCATTTCCAAGAACATATTGATATTATCAATTTAATTAATATCCATAATTCTGATAAGCTTTTTTTGCAGCTTCATCCAACAACACACCATTTTCATCTGTCAGCAACTCTATGAAAGTTCTAGAGAATGGTTTCAATGTCATATAATTCTGGAAATTGCCTTTAGCATTTCCTGTTTGACCATTACCACCATTCACATTATCAGAAACATCCCATGAACCTACCGGATAAGTGTTATTAGCCGAATTTGCTCCCATTTGGTTATGCCACTGAATACGCTGAGCTTGAACACCTGCATGGTGAATCACTCCATAGTAGATAAATTCTTCATTGAACTCTCTCGCATATTCATTATATATAAATTCCAGAAAAC
This sequence comes from Phocaeicola sp. RTP21198st1_B8_RTP21198_201120, assembly GCF_040929485.1. Taxonomy (NCBI): domain Bacteria; kingdom Pseudomonadati; phylum Bacteroidota; class Bacteroidia; order Bacteroidales; family Bacteroidaceae; genus Phocaeicola; species Phocaeicola sp. RTP21198st1_B8_RTP21198_201120. The sequence goes on from NZ_JBCOCI010000041.1 coordinate 17,932, forward strand.
GTTTTTCCGGAGTATCAGCAACAGGAGTATAATTTTCTAATTTTGATTTTTCGGAAGTTCCATCCCAATATGAAGCATCGACCTTTATTGCATCATAACTATTATTATCTACTTCATACGGCCATTGTTGTGACTCGTTACTTAAATTTTCATGTCCAGGATATAAACGTGCAAGTACTTCATTACGAGTTTCACCAGGTTTAAAGGCTGCACGTCTGCGTAATACATTAATATCTTCAATTGCTTTACCGTATTCTCCCTTACGTCCATAAGCCTCAGCACGCACCAAGTACATTTCAGCAGAACGCATAACCGGAATATCCCGACCTCCACTTTCACTATCCAAAGCACCACGATTAGGATCATCATACTTCATATTTGTAACCTTACCTGTTTTAGAAGTATTCTCCAATCCATAGAAAATTTTACTATCGGCAAACGAATAATCATCATTACCAACAATTTGTGGGCGATAATAATACTTATTGCCATCTTTCACCCATCTGGCAAATACAGGATATGGCTGAGCATTGATAACCTCCACATCAATAGCGGTTTCTTTTGTATTCTCAATCATAGCACGTGAGATATCTCCTGTTCCCATTTTATGTTCTCCCGCCACAGCTTTACGACCTCCCCAAGAAGGACGATTATAAGTAGGCAAAATATGTTCATTGAAATAAGCAGCTTGTTCCTCATTCCAAACATACGTTTTATTTCTTTCATCATTGTAAGCATAATAATCTCCATTTGCACTGGGAGTAGAAGCTCCCGAAGTGTTTATGCCTGTCACATATTCCAAACGGAAAGTTTTTTGATAACGAGAGTCATTTAGTTTGTCTGTAAATACATCTATACCAAAATCATCATTACAAAAACCTTGATTTGACTTACCGCCATATTCCCACAAACGACTAGGAATACCATACTTGTCACCTGCATAATCACCGACAAAGAAAGTCAAAGCACGTACACCGTAACGATAGTTATCACCACTTTCTGAAAATACTGCGTTCAAAACATTCTCTGTTGTCTTTTCATTCGAGAAATCACCTAGGTCATGGCGGAACAATTCATGATAATCATCTACCAACGGATGAGCATTAATCACCATATTAGCATAATAAATACAAGAATCCAAATCCGCAGCCCCCTCACCTTTATAAAGCATACCCAAATATGACTTTTCATTGCTATTATCTATCGTTCCATCAGCTCTACGACCATATTCAGGAGTACCATACTCTTTACCTTGATAACGATTCAAATAAATCTTAGCCAATAAATGAGCCGCTGCATATTTTGTTGCACGTCCATATTCAGCCTCACTATATTGCTCTGGCAAATGCTCCACCGCATAACGCAAATCACCAATCAGTTCCTTGAACATGACAGATGCAGGAGTACGCGTATATTGATAATTTGAAGGCAAAGAAGTACTACTTTCCGTTGAAAAATAGACATCACCAAAAACTGTATTCAGCAAATAATACACGTAAGCACGATTAAATAACACCTCAGACAAACGTGCTGCTGCAAAAGAAGGGTCAGAAGCATATTTTCCTAAAGCATCCCCTGAACGAATAGCAGTAATAGCCTTATTACAATTATCGATAATCGGATAGCCATTGATCAAAAATCCAGCCTGCTGCTTTGACTGAAATCCCATAAACTGATTAGCCTGATTTCCTATGAGCCCCGAAGGAGACCACTCAGATATTGCAAACTTATTCAATGACGTCGCACCACTTTTCATAGCACAATCATGACCTGTTTCCAACATATGCAGACCTTCAGTGTACAACAAAGGAAAACGAACCGAATTATATGAACTCACAATCAATTGATCCAAACCTATTTCAGTATTCAAATAGTCCTGTGTTATGGAAGATACCATTTTTTCTTCCAAGAAACTATCAGAACAACTTGCCAATGCAAGTGCAAATGTACCAGCTAATATATATTTTTTCATTTTCTTCATATTATAAAATCAATACTATCAATTAGAAGCCCAATCTTACTCCCAAAACAAGACTGCGAGTAATACAAGTATTATTAGTTTGTCCACCAATATGATTACCTGCATCCCAACCAGTCAAATCATCCGGATTAATACCAGCTTTAACCAATTCTCCACCAAAAAGGAACGGATTCAATACCTGAGCATATACCTGTGCACTGCTTGCACCACACTTCTTCAACCAACTTTGAGGAACTGTATAAGACAAAGCTATATTCTTTATAAGAACCATATTTCCTTTTGTATAATTTCTTACATAGTCATATTTAGTTTCACGAGTTGCAGTAGTAGGCTGAGCAAACTTTGCATCTGTATTAGTTGGTGACCATGTATCTTTTTCAATTCGACGACCAATAGTCTGGGTCAGACCATAATAAGTATTACCAAATCGAAAATAAGTAAAGAAACTCAAATTCCAGTTCTTATAGGTAAATGAATTATTGATACCGCCTGTCCATTTAGGAGATTTATTATAAATTTTCTTATCATTATCATCAAATTTACCAAATCCATTATCCATATAGGAAACAACTTCACCTGTTTTATTACCTGCAGCATCTTTTATTTCTACAGTCTTTGATCCTTCTGTACCTTGTGGAACTTCAACTAATGGTTGATCCACAATCTTATATTGTCCAGGAAGGAAAGTCAATCCCAAAGAACGATAAACATCCATCAAATGATTATCCTCCTGAGTATTTTGCCAAATGCGGTCATACTGGAAATCATAAAAACTATTCAAAGGCTCACCCACCATCCAAGGACCTGTTGAATCATACGTAGCACCACCGGCCAATTCTTTAATTTTTTCATTATTCAAAGAGAAAGTCCAATCCGTTTGCCATGTGAAGTCTTTTGTTTTAACATTTACAGTTGACAACGAAACTTCAAAACCTCTATTTTCTGTCTTACCTACATTATTCAAGATTTGTGCATAACCGGTAATTACCGGAATAGACTGATTCATCAGCAAATCAGAAGTCTTAGCAATATAATATTCAACACTACCACTAATACGATTCTCCAAGACTCCAAAATCAACACCAACATTTAAAGATGAAGTTTTTTCCCAACCTAAAGAATAGTTAGGCATAATATTAGTCTTTGTACCAATAGTATTCGACGAAACATTGCCCACACCAAATGGGATGCTAGCATAGGTAGAAGTAACAGAACCTGCTGTTTGATAAGGATTAACAGCAGAGTTACCTGTAACACCATATCCTACACGAAGTTTTAATTGGTTAATCCAATTAATTTGCTGTATCCATTTCTCTTGTTCCATACGCCATGCCAATGCAGCAGAAGGAAAGAAATCCCATTTGTTTCCAGCAGCCAACATAGAAGCGCCATCAAATCGTCCGGTAACAGTCAACAAATATTTATCCATCAATCCATAATTCACACGTGCCATATAAGAAGCTCTTGACCAAGTAGAAAAATTGGAGCCTGGAGCATATTTTGCATTATTCGATGCACCAATATTATACCACAAAGAAGAAGGAAATGTGATTTCATATCCACGCATGTTCAACCCTTCAGTACGATAACGTTCAGCTGATTGCAACAAAGTAATATTTACCGAATGAATATCTTTTATTGTTTTATTGATATACAGCAAGTTTTCCAATGTCCATGACAACTTCTGACTGTGCTCATTATTGGCTACATTAGGAGCCATTGCAGGATTTTTAAAAGGATTAGTATATCCCTCACCATAATAACTACCCACACGGGAGTTACGATATTGAGCGCCTAAATTCGTACGCCATTTTACACCTTTCAAAGGTTCCCAAAATTGTCCAAAATCCAATTCTGCATAAGAAGAGAAGTTCACGCCATAATAACGTGTTTCATTCCAAGCATCATCTATATTTCTCAAAGGATTATGATAAGCCTGATCATCGGCACTTGCAACCTCCAGTATAGAACCATCTTCATTATAAGCCGGTACCCATGGCATCATATCCATAGCCAAACCATAAGAGTCTTTTGCTCCTGTATTACTTGTATTACTTACAATACCATAATTTTTAATAGAATGAGTAGCATTCAATCCCATTCCCACTTTCAACCATTTAGTCGGAATAATTTCACCGTTTATATTGGCTGTATAACGTTTGAAATCTTGGTCTTTCATAGGTACTTTCTGATCCAAATATCCCAATGATACATACAATTTGGAAGTTTCCGTTCCTGCTGAAAGAGAAATCTGATGATTATGAGTAAATGCTGTACGTGTCACCAATTCGCCCCAATCAGTTGTTTCTAATTGTGAAGGATCATAAGAATAAGTTCCATCAGCATTTTGCTGATATACTTTTTCCAATCGTTTATCCATATATGACATATTATTGGGATTCAACCATAAAGCTTTATCACGCTCAGGATCAGGGTTGTCACCATATCTACCATTATAAGTACCCCCCGTAATAGCTGACTGACGATTATAATCCAACAATTGACCAGAATTCATATAATCAGTTGTTGAATCCAAGAAACCAAAACTAAATGAGCCATCATAATTAATAGTAGTTCTACCCGTTTTACCTTTTTTGGTTGTCACCAAGATAACACCATTAGCACCACGAGAGCCATAAATAGCGGTAGCAGAAGCATCTTTCAAAATTTCCATAGATTCAATATCACTCGGATTAACATCAGCAATCGAACCTGCTGACATAGGTATTCCGTCAATAACATATAAAGGATTATTATCCGCAGTTAAAGAACGATTACCACGAATACGAATATCGCCCAACTCACCAGGACGATTATTAGACGTAATATCCACACCTGTCACACGTCCTTGCATAGCCTGCAAAGCATTTTGAACAGGACGATCCTCTATAACCTTACTCGTAACACGTGCCATAGCACCAGTCACATCACTTTTTTTCTGAACGCCATAGCCAACCACTACCACTTCATCCAGTGTTTCGGTATCCTCCTCCAAGATTATCTTAACGGTAGATTGTCCTTTCACTTGGATATCTACGGTCTTGTACCCCACGAAACTTACTTGGATCGTTCCATTATCAGGAACATTCTGAAGTGTGAACTTACCATCAAAGTCGGTAATTGTACCATTGGTAGTACCTTTCACCACCACACTGGCACCGATTACAGACTCACCTGTTTTGTCAAGGACAGTACCCGAAACGGTTTTGCTCTGTGCAAAGGCCCCTACAGCCAATACGGATAACAAAGCAACGAAGAACAGCCGCTGGAACTTCTCCAAACGACGTAACAGACTTGAATTCTTTCTGTCTTTCATACTTTAATTATTAAGTTAAACAAAAGTTAACTTGATATATAAAGTTGAAAGTATCAAAAAAAGCCCATTTCATCGAATTTTATAATATAGATGATACAATAATAGAGAATATAAAGTGCTCTTATTGCTGTTGGAAAAAAAACTCTTTTAGTTAGTATTTATGAAATATTTCACTTTGCTCTCAAATTTATATGGAGTAGTTTATATCCTGACTTAAACTTAAAAAATATCCCCAAAAAGCAAGTGTACTTTATTAGCTGTCTAAGTGCATTTGCTTGATTTATGAACCACACTTACTTTTTAAGGTAATACGATAATAACATTTACATGATATGAAAGACATTTATGCATATATAATAACATTGACTATTTAAGCAATTGATCGAAGATTTCTCTAAAAACTTTATCGGCGTGCTCTTGCATTATTCGTATATAATTAAATATAGGACGATTGTATTTCATGCTATGACCAATACAATATTCTATTTTTTCTATTTCGATACCTATATCATAACCATGTTGTGCAAATGTTTTTCTTGCAGAATAATATGAAACCTTTCTATTTATGCCTGCCAGATCAGTCACCTTCCCTATATGTCTAAAGACCAAACTATATACTTTTTCATAAGATTCATATTTGCCAAAAACTAATTTCCCATTTTCAGAAATATATCGTTCAATAATTGTCTGTGCTTCTGGCTGGATAGTGAAAGCTATTTCATTTTCATTTTTTTTGCTATTACGGGTTTTATGTCTTATATATCTCATACAGTTCCCTTTAGTGAAATCATACTCCATTAGGTCTCTTAGATTAATACCACCTAAATAATAAGTTAACATAAATATATCTCGAGCCATGATATGCACAGACTTGAATAATTTCACATCACGTATTTTTTTTAATTCATCAACGGACAGATCTAGTTCTCTGATATTACTAACTGGCATTTTAAATAAAACAAAAGGATGAACTAAATAAGTTACATAATTCATTTTCCTGGCATAGTTCAATATTACTTTTATTAAAGTGAGGTAAATTCTGATAGAAGTTTCTTTTAATCCTTCAGCCTTCATTACATCAGCGAAACTTTGTATATGTGTCGGACTGAGTTGTACCAAAGGAAAATCACCTTTCATATGTTTAAGGAACTTTGCACAAGCTATATTATATAATTTATGTGATTTTTTACGATCGTCTGCTTCCATCATTGAAAGATATTCTTTCACTACCGTATTAAAGGTTATTCCTTTTTTTTGTTGTTCCCGAGTTATAACATGTATCAATTCAGTGCATGAAATATTCGACTGATAATGAATAGACGAAAGAATCTCTTCGTATTCATTAATCAACTTGCGCAAACAAGCATTTATATTAGCTGCATTTTCATGTTTTACTACTCGTCCATTTTTCATTTGATTTGCAGAATCCAAAATGAATTGGGTTGAAATATATCTCGTTTGTGAACGATGAGCCACTGCGATCCTGACTCTATGTCTACCGTTAGATAATTTTTTAGCAGGTACAATTACTATTGAAAGATTAGCCATATTCAAATTTTAGTTTATACGTTTTACAATACAATATTAAAGTAACAATCAGAAATAAAAGCACTCTTGTATAACAAAAATGCTCTTGAAACTATCCATTTTGAGATTGTTCACAGAAGTTTGTACTATTTTTCAGTTGAAAAGACGGAAAATTCCATGCTTTTGTACAATCCTACATTGGCTTTTTTAATATTCGCGCATATATTTGCAACACTTTTTCACAGGTAGGAGACCTATTTCTCCTGAGAGAATAGAAAACTAACTTTTGTTTAACTTAATAATTAAAGTATGAAAGACAGAAAGAATTCAAGTCTGTTACGTCGTTTGGACAAGTTCCAGCGGCTGTTCTTCGTTGCTTTGTTATCCGTATTGGCTGTAGGGGCCTTTGCACAGAGCAAAACCGTTTCGGGTACTGTCCTTGACAAGACAGGTGAGTCTGTAATCGGTGCCAGTGTGGTGGTGAAAGGTACTACCAATGGTACAATTACTGACTTTGATGGTAAGTTCACACTTCAGAATGTTCCTGATAATGGAACTATCCAAGTAAGTTTCGTGGGATACAAGACCGTAGATATCCAGGTGAAAGGACAATCTACCGTTAAGGTAATCTTGGAGGAGGATACTGAAACACTGGATGAGGTTGTGGTAGTAGGTTATGGTGTTCAGAAAAAAAGTGATGTGACTGGTGCTATGGCACGTGTTGGTTCTGAAGAATTGAATACAAGACCTGTGAACAATGCTTTTGAAGCCTTACAAGGCAAAGCTGCCGGTGTAGATATCACCTCAAGTGAACGTCCGGGTACTGTAGGATCAATCCGTATTCGTGGTAACCGATCTATCAGCGCATCATCAGACCCTCTGTATGTAGTAGATGGAGTTCCTTTGAGTGCTGGAGGAATTGAAACGATCAATCCGCGTGACATAGAATCCATTGATATCTTAAAGGATGCCTCTTCTACAGCTATTTACGGTTCTCGTGGTGCCAATGGTGTCATATTGATAACTACCAAACGCGGTAAAGCGGGTAGACTCGCTTTAAACTACTCAGGTTCTGTCACATTAGAAAACCTAAAAGACAAATCACCTGCCATGAGTGCAAGCGATTATATTACCTGGCGCCGTTGGGCTTATTATAACTCAGATCCGGTAAACAATCCTCGCGGTGACCAACCTAACTACGATAAAGACCAAATTTATTTCGCAGCATCAGGTGATCCCGCAGCTTTGGCAAATGTAAATAAAGGTTGGAGTAACGGTACTTGGGATGGAAGTAAAGTAACAGATACCGACTGGGCAGACATAGTGACCCAAACAGGTATCACTCATGAACACACCATCAGTGGTAGTGGCGGTAACGAAACTGCGCAAGCTTTCTTCTCTGTTGGTTACCTGAATAATCAAGGAACTCAGAAAGGACAGGAATATGAACGTTATAATTTTTCAATGTCTGTCGATTTACAAGTAAAACCTTGGTTTAAAATGGGCGGATCTATCAACGGTTCATGGGCGGTTCAAGACTATGGTTATTCCCGTACCGGACAATCTTCAGGCTCGGGCCCTGTTGATATATATAGCGCGGCAAAAGCTATTCCACGCTTTGGTGTTCCTTATGATGAAGAAGGAAATATCATTACCAACCCCTGTGGCTCCACCACCAATGTTTATACTGTAATTGACGAATGGAATAAGTCAACCGATAACCGCCAAACTTTCCGTGTACTAGGCAGCTTTTACGGACAATTTGATTTTGGGAAAATATGGGCACCTCTAGAGGGACTAAGCTATAAAATCTCTTTCGGTCCTGATTTCCGCCACTATCGTCAAGGTATTTTTATCAGCAAAGACTCTGCCGTGAAAATGGGCTCAAAAAACTATGCTAAATATGCAACAGATCGTTACTTGTCATGGACACTGGATAATCAGATCAACTATAACAAGACATTCGGCAAACATAACTTAGGCGTAACCTTATTGCAATCAGCTTCCAAATATAATAAAGAAAGTGGTTCCGAAAGTGCTAACGCCATCCCTAATGAAAATTTTGAATGGTACAACATGGGCAGTGTAGATATTACTGATGCAGCAACTTATGGTGCTGGTATGAGTACTGGTATGTCTGAGAATCAGCTGGCATCGTACATGGCACGTGTAAACTACGCATACAACGACCGTTATTTATTGACTGTATCCGGACGTTATGACGGTTCTTCCGTATTAGCAGACGGGCACAAATGGAGTTTCTTCCCTTCTGCCGCCTTGGGCTGGCGCATTGACCAAGAAGACTTCATGAAAGATATTTCTTGGATAAACCAGTTAAAACTTCGTTTCGGTTTGGGAACAACTGGTAACTCAGCTGTAAGTGCATATTCTACATTAGGTAACATCCAGTCATTCTATGTACCTTTTGGCTCTACTCTGACCCCTGCTTATGCTACTAATGAACCTTATTACACTTCTTCTCAAGTAAAAATGGCAAATAAAAATTTAGGTTGGGAAAAGACAACACAATATAACTATGGTATAGATTTCAGTTTCTTGAATGGACGTATCAGCGGTTCAATGGATATTTATCACTCTAACACCAATGACTTATTATTAAGCATGACTATTCCAACCTTAACTGGCTTTAATTCTACTTATGCCAATGTAGGTAAAACAAAAAACTTCGGTGTTGACTTATCTTTGAACCTGGTTCCCATACAAACTAAAGACTTTGAATGGAGTTCCACTATCAATGCAGCCTATCAAAAAGATGAAATCTTAGAACTTGCTAACGGTAAGCAGGATGACATTTCCAATGCCTGGTTCATTGGTGAGTCAATCAATGTTTTCTATGGTACTGCCAGCGATGGTCTGTGGCAGGAAAGTGATGCGGCAGAAATGGCTAAATTCAATGCCAACGGACATAAATTTGAAGCAGGTATGGTTAAACCAGTTGATCAAGATGGTAACTATATTATAGACAGTAATGACCGTATTATTCTTGGCAACAAAAATCCTAAATGGGTACTGGGATGGAGCAATACATTCAACTATAAAGGTCTTGAACTAGGTATCGAGCTGAACGGACGATTTGGTTATATGGTTGATACGGGTGGTGAAGGCCAATACGGTATGTACAACCAACGTGAAATAAGCTATTGGACTCCGGACAACACTGGTGCTGATTATCAAAAACCGATTTACAGTACAGCAGGTGGTGATGCTTATTCAAGTCTGCTAGGCTTTAAAGATGCCTCATTCATCAAGATCCGTAACATTTCTTTAGGTTATAACTTCAATTCCAAAGCATTAAAGAACATCGGAATCAGTTCTCTTAAATTATATGCACAAGCTAAGAATATAGGCAACCTCTATTCTTCAGTAGATTTTATGGATCTGGACTTAGGCACTACTTATTACAATAGAGGCTTTACTTTCGGTTTACAAGTTGGTTTCTAATTTGATAATAACACATTAAACTGTTTTTAAAATGAAAAATTTAAAATATACATTATTCACGGCTGCCCTGTCTGTCGCAATGACTGCCAGTTTCAGTTCTTGTAGCGATAGTTTCCTAGATGAAAAAAACAAGTCATCCTATACCACTGATTATTTCAAAACGTCACAGGGCATTCAAGATCTGGCTACCGCACTGTACGGTAACATCCGTTGGCATTTCGGTTATGAATGGGCGTATGGTATTACCCTTTACGGCACTGATGAATTCACAAACGGCTCTGACCTGACAGCAGAACCATGGAACACTTATGACAGCCGTCTGAACCCATTGGACTGTACAAAAGCAAACGGAGCGGCCAACAATAACTGTCCGGGTATATCAGCTCTTTGGGATCAGATGTATTACGGCATCGCTTCTGCCAATCAAGTTATCGCATCAGCTGACTATGTTACTGATGCGGAAGTCCGTGAAAAATGCTTGGGTGAAGCTTATTTCCTACGTGGATATAACTACTATCGTCTTTTCGCACAATATGGTGGTGTGGTTCTGCAAACCCAAGTTACTGAAGGTGTGGTCAGAACCTTTACTCGCGCTTCTGCAGAAGAAACATTAAACCAAGTGATTGATGACTTGCAGAACGCTTACGACAAACTGCCTACAGACAGATGGCGTGGTACAGGTACATGGACTAAATACACAGCAGCACACTTCCTGGCAAAAGCTTTGCTGTACCGTCAGTCTGAACGTTGCAGCGACTGGAACTCAAGTTATCCTGCTGATGCTGATTTGAAAAAAGCGATTACGTTATGCGATGAAGTCATCTCAAAATGTCCGTTAGAAAGTGATTATAATAACCTTTACGCCAAATGGACCGGTATAGACTGCAAAGCCGAGGAGTCTAATGAAATATTAATGTCATGCCAACACACTTCTTCGGCAACCGGACGTTTCGGAAACCGTACTTATAGTTACTTCAACCCACAATTCTCCAACTTCTCCGGTGGTTGGACACAACGTGGTCAATATATTGGTGGTATGGACTTCCAACGTTGCCGCCCTACAGAATACGCTTATGCTATCTTCGACAATGTGAATGACTCACGTATGTGGAAAACATTCAAAACTGTCTACGGATTGAATAATATTGCATCGAAAGCAGATGATGTAGTGGCTACAAACGGTATTACAGCCGATCAGGTTCCAACACTAGGCGACCAAGGCATCATCTTTATTCTTAATAAAAAAAGTGACAACCGTTTTAAAGACGCCACAAACTCCGATTATGGAACAGTAGGTCGCGGTGGTATAGCCCACTCCTTTGTAAACCCCGAAACAAATAAATGGGTGCCGAATGTGTTCCCTGTATATGCCGGTGGTCAATATGTATTGAATACCTATGGTGTTAGCGGAAATCCAGCACAGTCCAATGTATTCTGTGGTATCAATAAAACTGATGACGGATCGCGTACAGCAGAGAAAGGTGACGCACATCGTGATGTCATTATGGCCCGTACAGGCGAAACTTATCTGATAAAAGCGGAAGCTCAAGTACGTTCCGGTAACTTCCAGGATGCTATCTCTACCATCAACCAGCTCCGTGCACGTGCCGAATGGAAAAATGGTGAAGACCGCGAATACTACACCGACGGTTCTATGGCTTTCTTGAAAAGCGCAGGTGGTGACGAAGATAATTCAACTGCACTAAGCACTTTAGGTAAATGCAAAGATGCTAATGGTACCAAAATCAATAACACAGAGGCATTCAAGGCTTCTTTCCTTCAAAAGAACACTTACTATCTTTCAACTGGTATAGAACGCACTACAGATGCTTCCAGTCTGCAAATTTCAAGTTATTCATCATTACCGGCCGAGGATGAAGCTATTCTATCAGCTATGGGCGTAAATGGGGACAAAGACCGTTTGATCAATTTCATTTTAAACGAACGTACCCGCGAATGCCTAGGTGAATGGAACCGCTGGGAAGAATTAAGCCGTACCAAGACTTTGGTTCAACGTGCTAAATTATTCAATCCGGAAGCAGCTGCCAATATAGCAGACAAACATTTGCTTCGTCCTATTCCACAAACATTCTTAGACCAACTTCAACATGAAGACGGTACAAATTTAAGTGATGAAGAAAAAGCCGCAATGCAGAATCCGGGCTATTAACAGACTAGATTTTTGCAGTCAATAATTAATAAGGGGAGTGCCGGATTCAGTACTCCCCTATTTTCCACACCATAAATACTTATTTTATAATGAAAAAATCGGTCTTTATATGCTTCACTACACTATTCTTGTTAATAGCGGGATGCAAACAACAAAAAACTATACGCTATGAACTTGTAGATGGCAATCCACAAATAGATTACATAGATTTCCTGAACGACACGCTATGCCGATTTGTCGCACCAGGACCATTGATTCTGACAAGCCACTACACAAAAGAAGGAGATATTTATATAATACAAATCAACGATATAGTGAGCGCACGGCTATATAAAACAGAAGAAGGAAAGCTACGAGGTGAGGCTCCTTTTTTTGAAGGAATATGGATTATAAAAGAAAGGTGATATCAACAAGTTCTGTACAGTTCATTCACTCATTTCTTTTCATATAAAGAAGCTATCTGTCAGCCCCCCCAAAAAAATCAATAACTAAAATCCAATACAAATCCAACAAGATGAATAAAGATTGTTATCCGTATATGGAAAAAGAACAGAAAGAAGATGAACAATATTCCATGTAAATGAATAAAATTCCATAGGTAAGATACCTTCTTCGTCTATATTTGCATAAATCAAAAATCAAAGATACTATGGAACTATTACCAGCAATCAGAAAAAGCATAATTGCATTCGTTCTGCTACCCGCACTTCTATATGCAGGTATCCCTCCCACCCTACAAAGCGATGCCTCACAAAGAATGACCAAAGATATCATGAACCGTGCTTACATCACCCCCAAACGTATTGTTACCAAATACGCAGGATGTAAGAATAATCTAATAAAAGACGAACACTATTTATTAGAGCGTGGAAACGGCCAATCGGAAATGAACAGAAAAAAATGTTGCATAATGACTTCTACTGAAACAGAGAAGGCATCCTTATTACTGGATTTCGGCAGTGAACTGCATGGAGGATTAAAGCTCGTCATGGGCAGTTCCAGCCGTAGGGAGCCTTCTTTGGTAAGGATACGTTTCGGAGAATCTGTTGGAGAAGCCAACAGTAGCACTTCAAATTCCGAATGGAAAGTGGGATTTTCAACAGACGATCATGCCAAACGTGATATCATCATGGAAATTCCCCGTGACGGCATGATTGAAATAGGTAATACCGGTTTCCGCTTTGTCCGCCTCGACTTGCTGCAAAACAACGCCACTATCTCTTTAAAAGAAATTTCAGCTATCCTGCGCTACCGTGATATTCCTTATCTGGGATCTTTTGAATGCAACGACCAACGTTTAAACAAAATATGGATTACCGGAGCCTATACTGTCCACTTGAATATGCAGGAGTTTTTATGGGATGGCATCAAACGTGACCGGGTAGTCTGGCTGGGCGATATGCATCCTGAATTAATGGCTGTCAGCCGTGTTTTCGGATACAATGAGGTAATTCCCAACAGTCTGGACCTGGCCTGCAAACAATTTCCGTTACCCAATTGGATGAATGGCATGAGTGCATACAGCCTATGGTATCTGATCAACCAATATGAATGGTATCACCAGACTGGTGATATTGATTTTTTAAAGAAACATTCCGACTATATCAGCGGATTAATCCATCTGATAAATGAGAAAGTGGATGATGCGGGAAATGAAACGTTAGCACCTGCCCGCTTTTTGGACTGGCCATCCAGCGGAAATAAAGCCGGAGTTGAGGCAGGCTATCGCGCACTGATCGTATGGGCTATGCAAGATGCACATCAATTGTCTTTAAAACTTGGTAACACTTCTGATGCTCAATTATGTCTGGACATTATCAACCGGATGAAAAAAAAGATATTACCTCACAACAATCTGAAACAGGCAGCTTCATTAATGGCCATCGCTGGATTGATGGATCCCCAACAGGCTTGCGATGAAGTTGTCTCTGTCGGTGGTGGAAAAGGTTTTTCCACTTTTTACGGGTATTATATGCTGGAAACATTAGCCAAAGCAGGTGAGTATGAGAAAGCAATAGATATCATTAACACTTTCTGGGGGGCCATGCTGGATTTGGGAGCAACCACGTTTTGGGAAGATTTCAATCTGGACTGGATTCCTAATGCCGCTCCTATAGACGAACCTGTTCCAGCCGGAAAAAAAGACATACATGGCGATTTCGGCGCCTATTGCTATCCCGGATTCCGTCACAGCCTTTGCCACGGGTGGTCCTCAGGACCTACCACATGGCTGTCAGATCATGTATTAGGTATAAAAATCGTGAACGTGGAACGCAAGCAGATCAGTATTGAGCCACACCTAGGTAAATTAGAATGGGCTAAAGGCACTTATCCCACCCCTTGGGGCGTGATAGAAGTCAGCCACGAGAAGAAAGCCGATGGTAAAATCGCAACCAAAGTGAAACTTCCGAAAGGTGTAAAACAAATTTAATTATAAGAAATCGTTATCAAACTTCTATAAAAACTGGATCTTATGAAAAACATAATGATATGGATTATGCTCCTCTTGAGTATAACTTATACTGACGCCCAAAATGGGAAGTCTCCTAGAAAAGACTATGCCAAATTAGCTAATTATGATGAAAGTAAGGTTCCGCAATATACCTTACCTTCCGTATTAATGTGTCACGACGGAGAAATGGTTCAGACCAAGGAACAATGGGAGCAAAAACGCCGCCCCGAAATTTTAAACCTGTTCACGACTTACATGTTTGGCAAAGCACCTGTATTAAAACACAAACTGCCTTGTACAGTCAGTCGGATCAATGAAAAAGCTCTGAACGGATGTGCCACCCGGAAAGAAATAACCATCCAATTAACAGACGATCCACAGGGTCCCCACATTGACTTGCAACTGTATCTTCCTAATCATGTATCAGGAAAAATTCCGGTTTTTCTAGGTATCAGCTTCATGCCCAATTACACGATATATGATGATCCCGATTTATCTGTCCCCGAAATAACAGATGAAAAAATGAAGAAAAGATCTTTCAGGGGATCAATGGACAAATCCTGGCAGCTTGATAAAATTTTGGAACACGGATATGGTCTGGCCACTTTCTGTTATAATGATGTGGATCCCGATTTTGACGATGACTTCCAAAATGGTGTGCATCCTTATTATTATGAGAAAGGGCAGAATTTCCCAGATCCGGATCAATGGGGTTCCATTGCAGCTTGGGCATGGGGCATGAGCCGTGCCATGGATTATCTGGAAACAGACAAAAAAGTGGATGCCAAAAAAATCGCCGTGATAGGTCATTCTCGTCTTGGCAAAACCGCTGTCTGGGCCGGAGCCTCCGATCCGCGTTTTGCTTTAGTCATATCCGGGAATTCAGGATGTTGTGGAGTTGCCATCTCACGTCGTTGTTTTGGTGAGACTGTAGAAGCCATGAATGTACGTTTTCCTCATTGGTTCTGCGGTAATTATAAACAATTTAACGACCGGGAAAAATACTTGCCTTTCGACCAGCACGAACTCGTTGCCCTGATTGCTCCAAGACCTATATATATCGCCAGTGCAGAAGAAGACAACTGGTCCGACCAAAAAGGTGAATTTCTAGGAGGTAAAGGAGCTGAACCTGTATATGCCCTCTATGGCTTAAACGGAATAGGTTGTGAAGAAATGCCTCCTGTGGATACACCTTACATGAATGGCTCTATCGCATACCACAATCGCAAAGGGCCTCACGCTATTCTTCCATACGATTGGGAACAATTTCTTCGTTTTGCTGACAAATATTTTAAAAACAAATAATTAATATATAAATCAATGATGAAAAACAAGAACCTACTTATAGGATTATGCTCGGTACTGCTGTTGCTTAGCATATCAATAAACATGACAGCTCAGGACTCGCGTGAACGTACATATTATTATGAAATACTAGAACCACGCCATGAGCCCAAACCGAAAATCAAAGGTTTTGCAACAGAAAGAGTAAAAGAGAACTTAGACAGAGGGTTAACGGCCACCCCATCTGTAGACGGGAAAGGTATCTACCTCAGTTGGAGGCTATTGGAACAAGATAAAACAGACACTCCCTTCCACCTCTACCGTTCTGCAAACGGCAAGACACAGCGCCTATCAAAAAATCCAATTAAAAACACCTGTGACTTTGTTGACCAAACTCCCGTTGCCGGAAAAGCAACCTATTGGATCTGTGCATTAGATAAAAAGAAAAAAGTGATTAACACATCTTCCAAATTGGATGTGGACTGTTCTTTATTGAAAAACTATCAATCCATTAAATTGAACCGTAATATAAAAGCAGGCAAAATAGCCGTTGCTGATTTGAACGGGGATGGTATTTACGATTATATCATTCGTACCCCAGAAAAAAATGTGGATCCCGGAATGCCCGGTACTCTGGATGGTTCAACTTACCAAATTGAGGCTTATTTAAGTGACGGCACTTTTTTATGGTCTAAAGATTTAGGACAAGGTATTGAGCCCGGTGTTTGGTACTCCCCTTTCATCGCATACGACTTCAATGGAGATGGCAAAGCAGAAATTGCCTTAAAAACAGCTCCGGAAACGACCAAACGAAATGAAAAAGGAAGGGTAGACTCCGGTGAAGAATATCTAAGTGTATGGGATGGAATGACCGGAAAAGAAATTGCCCGCGTGGACTGGCCTGAACGGAATGACAGGTATGGAAATCTGGTCCGGCAAAACCGTAACCAAATAGGAATGGCCTATCTGGACGGCAAGACTCCTTATATATTGGCATGTCGTGGCACTTACAAACTGATGACTGTAGATGCATGGCAACTGAAAGATAACAAACTGGAACGTGCATGGCGATGGGACGGTGATGAAGAAAATCCCGTAGTAAGAAGCATGGGTTCCCATAATATGGTATGTGGTGATGTGGATGGAGATGGAAAAGATGAAATTCTATTAGGCTCATGCATGCTTGATGATAACGGGACTTTACTATGGTCTACCGGATTAGGACACCCTGATAAAATCTATCTGACTGATATCGACCCGGATCGTCCGGGTATGGAAGTGTTCCTTTGTCTGGAACCTTGGCACGAGAACGGACGTGGCGTTTGTGTTGTGGATGCCAGAACAGGACAACCGGTATGGAATATCGGTCATAAGACATTCCATGTAGGCGATGGGATGGTTGCTGATTTTGATCCGGTCCATAAAGGTCTGGAATGTTTTGCCAGCGAAGACCGTAAAGGAGGCAGCACAGACAAATATCTACTTTCGGCTGACGGTAAACCCTTAGGTAAAAATGAGGAAGTGCCCTCCTGCCGTAATTGGGCCTGGTGGGACGGTGACTTATTGCGTGAAACATTTAAAGGAGATGATAACCGATGGGGGGCAAGTTCCTCTTCAAACGGTCGTTCACTAAGTATTGTAAAATGGAAAGGAGAAACACTAACACAAGATATTGAAGGTGATATCTTAATGATTGCAGATTTATATGGAGACTGGCGTGAAGAAATAATAACCGCATTACCCGGTGAAATACGTATCTACACAACCAATCTTCCGGCAAAAGACCGTCGTACCACATTGATGCAGGACGGAATATATAGAAGCTATGTAGCTCATCGTTCCATGGGATACCCACAAGCTCCTGTCCCCTCCTATTATTTAGGAGAATAATATTAAGATTAGCATGAAGGATTCCTCTAAAAACTGTAACGGATATCCTTTTGTTGTAGGGGCGCTTTGATGCGCCCTTATGCATATAAAACTCAACTCTAATCATAAACATCATGCAAAAGATACTATTATTTATTGCTTCCCTTTTTTATTTCAACTTCTTATTTTCAAAAAATGAAATAAAATCCTGGCAAGGCATTCATGAAACACCCCTTTCCCGTCTAGAACAACAATTTGCAGAACCTCCTGTGGAATTTGCCAACCATGTAATATGGGGTTGGGAAGGGAAAATGGATAAAAAGACTATTTGCAATGACTTGGATTCTATCAAAAAGAAAGGATTCCGTGCCGTAATATTTGAAGCAGGTTACAAACTACCTTTCAAATATCTTTCCGAAGAATGGTTTAAAGCAATTCGCACCGGAGTAGTTGAAGCCAAAAAACGAGACATGAAAGTCTGGATTATTGATGAAGGAAAATATCCCAGCGGATTTGCAGGAGGAAAATTCTCACAGGAACGTCCCGATTTGAGAATGCAAGCTCTTGTGATAGGTGATACCATACAGATAAAACGGGGAGAAGTAATGACAAACCATAAAATAGCACCGGAAATCATCAGTGCGGTAGCCGTCAGTACATCCGGCGCTCCTAACAGAACTGTAGAAATTAATAATGGAAAAATAAGTTTCAACGCCGGGCTGGATGACTGGAAGATCCTATTAGTCAAAAGCGACTTTCGGACGGCTGTAACCCGAGCCGTTAATAATCCTAATGGCGGTAAAGATGCCACTAATTCTCTGTGTGATTATCTGAACCCTGTTGCCGTACAGCAATTCATTGATTGGACACACAAACAGTATAAAAAATATCTTGGTAAAGAGCTGGGTACCACCGTACTTGGTTTCCGGGGAGATGAACCCGATTATGCACATTTACCTTGGACTCCTTCCATTGTCCAAACATTCAAAGATACAAAAGGGTACGATCCGACTCCCTATCTAGCCTCCTTTTTTACCGCTTCGCCTACCATACAGGAACAAAGAGTAAAAGCCGATTATTGGGATGTCTGGTCCAGCTTGTTTGCCACCCACTTTTTCAAATTACAAGCCGATTGGTGTGCAGCCAATGGAGTAGCCCATATTACCCATCTTAACAAAGAACATGAAATGCCCGCATGTGTAAAAGCTGAAGGAGACTATTTTCGAGCCTTAAGTAAAGTTCAAATACCCGGAGTAGATGCAATCTGGAACCAAATATGGCCCAGTACCCTTAATGATTTCCCCAAACTAGCCTCATCTGTAGCTCATGTTTATGGAAAACCTAGAGCATTCAGCGAAAGTTTTGCAGCTTACCACATCTCTCCTACCATTCCCCAAGCCAAATTTGTTGTAGATCATCAGATTGCCCGAGGGATTAACTTCTTTGAATTCATGTTCTGGCTGGCAGGATCCAAACATCGCAATTGGATGAGTGATCCTGGTATGAAAGGCCTGAATGAATATACAAATCGCACTACTTACCTGATGAGCCAAGGGAAGCCGGGAGCACGGATTGCCATGTATTACCCCACATCTACTATGTGGCTGGGTAACAATGAAGTTTATAAGGATATCGTCACTCTTACCCAACAGCTGTTAACTCATCAACGAGATTTTGACTACATAAACGATGATGCTTTTACGGAAGCACTGACCATAGGTCCCGGCTATCTGGAAAATAAAAGCAGCCAAAGATATGAAACATTGATTATCCCATCATCAGATGTTATTTCCGTATCTGCCTGGAAAGTAATAGAAACATTTTCCTCACGTGGAGGAAAAGTCCTGTTTTGGGGAAAGAAGCCCGCTTCTTTCATTGACAAAAATTTCACTGCTCCTGGTTCCCTATCAGATTTAACCAACAGCAGGATTGAGCCATCCACCAGATGGACAGCACATGTAAGCTCTTCCCTTCCGGAACCAGAAATGAAAATCATTTCACCTGACAATGATTCTATCCGCTACACACGCAGAGTAATGCCCGATGGCGACCTCTACTTCATATTCAATGAAGGGAATAAAGCTACAGAATTTACAGCAGACTTTGATAAAGTAGGAGTTGTAAAAGAATGGAATGCAACAGATGGCACACTCCAACCGATAAATGCAACAATTGTCAATAATCGCACCCGTCTGACCATTAAACTGGAAGCATGGGAAAG
This sequence comes from Phocaeicola sp. RTP21198st1_B8_RTP21198_201120, assembly GCF_040929485.1. NCBI lineage: Bacteria > Pseudomonadati > Bacteroidota > Bacteroidia > Bacteroidales > Bacteroidaceae > Phocaeicola > Phocaeicola sp. RTP21198st1_B8_RTP21198_201120. The sequence continues at coordinate 38,214 of NZ_JBCOCI010000041.1, forward strand.
CAAGCTCATATCTATCGGAAAAAATAACAGAGAATATAACATTAAAGAATATGGCGTAAAAGGAAATGGCTATTCGGAAACAGCCACTTTACAACGTATCATTAATGAAGCAGCTCACAATGGAGGCGGAACGATAGTTATTCCTGCCGGGGAGTATCTAAGCGGCGCTCTATTCTTCCCACGTGGTGTAGATTTACGTATAGAAAAAAACGCCAAACTAATCAGCACTGTCGACCCCAATGAATTTCCTGTCATCCCTACCCGTTTTGAAGGCATAGAAAAAAGGTGGCGATGTGCTTTCTTGAATTTCGACCATTCAGACGGAGTTAAAGTTTATGGTGAAGGAGTTATTGATGGTAAAGGAGTAGAATGGAAAAAAATTCCATTCGGAAACTCCGGACGCCCCAGACTGGTATGTTTCACAGATTGCCCGGGAGGTAAGATTTCCGGTTTAAAAATGATAAATCAGGCCTCATGGTGTCTTCATGTACTTTACACAAACGGATTCACTATAGATGGAATCGATATCCGTGCATTGGAATATATACCCAGTTCCGATGGCATAGATATCGATTCGTCCAATGATATACTGATTACTTCCACCCGCATTGAGGCACATGATGATTGTATCTCCATCAAATCCGGACGAGACGAGGACGGACGCAGAGTAGGACGTCCCAGTGAAAACATTCTGATAGAGAACTGTCATTTCGCATACGGTCATGGTGGAGTGGCTATGGGCAGTGAAATATCAGGCGACATACGCAATGTGACCATACGTTCCTGCCTGATGGATAACGAAAACTGGAGTCCCTTACGTTTTAAAAGCCAGCCCAGCCGTGGCGGAACTGTGGAAAATATCACTTTTGAAGATATTATCATCAAAGGAGCACGCAGTATCTTTGATATCAATATGGAATGGCGTATGGTTCCTCCGCTTCTACCTGCACATTATCCACTGACCTGTTTGCGCAATATCCATTTCAAGAATATAAATGGAGAAGCACAATCAGCAGGAACCATGTATGGTTTTAAAGAGGCTCCATTCGGAAATGATACATTCTTTTTTGAGAATTGCCATATCAAAGCTCAAAAAGGATTAAGTATCTCAAATGTGGCCAATGTTAATTTTAAAGGTTTGGAACTAGAGATAAAAGAAGGGGAAAAGATTTATGAACGATCTGCAAATAAAGACAAATAGCCCAATAAGAACACTGATAAATAAAAAACACACTCGAAATGCGTACACATGCATAATATTCAAGGAAGATGTACACATTTCCATTGTAGAAAATCCCAGACCATCCTATTTTTGCGCTACCATTAAAACACTAAAACAACATGATGAAGAAAAAATTAATACTATCATTCTTTTTTGTCGCATTAGGTTTTGGAGTTGTAAAAGCACAAGACTTGCCGGACAAAAAAGAAACGTTGAAGACTGTTATAAAAGTCAATAATTACTTCATGAAGAAGTATGCCGATTATCGTACTCCTTCTTTTGTAAAAAATGTAACGCGTCCTAGTAATATCTGGACACGCGGAGTATATTATGAAGGATTAATGGCTCTTTACTCCGTTTATCCACGCGATGAATATTATAAATATGCTGTCGATTGGTCAAATTACCACGAATGGGGATTTCGCAACGGTACCACCACTCGCAATGCTGATGATTACTGTGCCAGCCAGACTTACATTGATTTATATAACATTTGTCCCGATCCGGAAAGAATCCGTAAGGTCAAAGCTAATATAGATATGCTGGTTAACACTCCTCAAGTAAATGATTGGTGGTGGATTGACGCCATCCAGATGGGAATGCCTGTATTTGCCAAACTTGGAAAATTGACCGGAGAACAAAAATATTTCGACAAGATGTGGGATATGTATGAATATACCCGTAACAAACATGGCGAGAATGGCATGTACAACCAAAAAGAAGGTCTGTGGTGGAGGGACCAAGACTTTGATCCCCCCTACAAAGAACCTAACGGTAAGAATTGCTATTGGAGTCGTGGCAATGGATGGGTATATGCAGCACTGGTACGTGTACTGGATGAAATTCCTACTAATGAAAAACATCGTGCCGACTATATCAATGATTTCCTGACCATGAGTAAAGCTATCAAAAATTGCCAACGCACAGATGGTTTTTGGAATGTAAGTATGCATGACGAATCAAACTTCGGAGGTAAAGAAACCAGTGGCACCGCTTTATTTGTATATGGCATGGCATGGGGGGTACGTAACGGACTGTTGGACAGAAAAGAATACCTGCCAGTCTTGTTGGAAGCATGGAATGCTATGGTGAAAGATGCCGTTCACCCTAACGGCTTCCTAGGACTTGTACAAGGAACCGGAAAAGAACCGAAAGACAGTCAACCTGTCACATACGACAAAGTACCCGATTTTGAAGATTTTGGAGTAGGATGTTTCCTGCTTGCCGGAAGTGAAGTTTACAAATTAAATTAATAATATGATTGGTTAGTGAATCGATTTTTCATAGACTATGATTTAAAGGTTAGATTTAGGTTAAGTAAAAAGGAGCGACTGTGAAGCCGCTCCTTTTTGTTCTATCAATCATACGTTTTCAATCAGTAATAGAAAATACCAATACTCCTGCTGTAGGAATTACCGGCTCTCCTATCAACACTTTGGCTCCCGAGGGAAGTACGAATTTATAAGGTTTATCTGTATAATTCAATACAATCCCCATACCATTGCGGTACTCTAAAGTAACACCATATGGTAAATCCATCACAGGAATATTCAATTGCGCATATAGTTTCTTCAAAATATCTTTCTCCAATAATCCGTCCGTACTATCCACTCCCACGTAAGTAACAGTACCTTTTCCCAACTTATGAGTAGTGACTGCCGGTTTTCCTTCATAAAATTCCTGTGTATAAGTAGCCCATACTTGTGAATCCTTACCCGGTTTCAATATCTCCCCCCAAGTATTCCATGTATATTCTTTTCCATCCATCCGTAATTTGCCAGGTTCTTCAGGAAGTAATAAATCATAAAACTCCATTTCATTACCGGTCAGTTCATTAATCATGGAACCAAAAGGAGCTTCGGGTAAACGTCCATGGCGATCTTTTTGGGCTGTACGGCAAGTTAAGACCAAATTACCACCCTTCTTTACATAATCAGTCCATCTATCTACCAATGCCTTGTCAGCCAATTGATAAGCCGGAGCTATGACCACAGGATAAGAGGAAAACTCCTTGCTTTCATTGATAAAATCTACAGGCGCACCAAAAGATTTCAACGTGCGATAATATTTCTCAATATGCCCCAATGTATTCCATGTACGATTTTGCTTCTGGCGCTCAATGCTCCATGAATTTTCATGATTAAAAAGAATGGCAGTACGACGCGCCAAATAATCGGCCGGTTTCACCTCACGAGCAGCAACCTGTCCCCGCAGCTGTCTGATTTCTTTCATGAACTGCTCATATTCACGTCCACCGGGAGTTACCGTTGTTCCGTCTGTACCTACAATGCCATAGTGATATTGTTCCGTGCCATACAGAGGCTGGCGATAACGATAAGTACAGATAAAGTCGCCTCCACCGGCAAATACGCTCCACATCCATAAACGGACAGCTCCGGGCAGCGGTTGAGGATTGATACTCCCCCAATTCACCTGTCCTGGCTGAAGTTCCATTACTCCATAAGTACCTTGTATGGGTCTGAAAAAGTCATTGGCAAAAGCAATACGCAACGGATTTCCTACTCGATATCCGCGGCGACCAATACCTTCATTGTCTCCATACACCATATAGCGAGTATAACTTTGAAAATCAAGTGCAGGGCTGCCACCTATATGTCCTTCCTCATAATTAGGAATATAGTTAGTAGTCACCCATTGGTTCTTTGCATATTTTTTTATCAACAAACATTGTTCATTCAAAAAGTCGTTTGTCTGACTGGCAGCGAAACGGCGGTAATCCAAAATCTGATGATGATTCATAAACATCTGGGCAGTTTTAGGAAGAGTTATTTCATCAAAAGAAGAATAAACCTCACTCCAAAAAGCCGTTCCCCAGGCATCATTCAATGCTTTAATGTCATGATGATATTTTTCACGCAAAAAATCCCGGAAAGCCAGTTCGGCTTTCGGATTATAATCAAATTGTACGGCCGGCTCATTATCGAGCTGCCAGCCGATTATTCTGGAATCATTTCCATAATGCTGAGCTAACTTCTCTATCATTTTATAAGCCAATTCTCTATAAACGGGAGAAGCAAAAGAAGCATGTTGACGTGCTCCGTGATCAAGCACGGTACCATTTTCATTTTTAATCAAAATTTCAGGGTATTTACGGCTCATCCATACCGGTGGAGTTGCCGTAGAAGTACACATAATGACTTTCAAATCATATTTGGCAGCCAAAGCCACCGCTTTATCCAACCAGGAAAAATCATATTTTCCCTCTTCCGGTTCCAATTGCGCCCAAGCAAATTCCGCGAAATGGGTGAATTCAAAACCCAAATCGTGCATCTGTTTAAAATCTCTCTCCCATTGACTCTCATCCCAATGCTCAGGATAATAATAAGCACCGGTCAAGGTCAAATCCTTGTCTTTAAACCAAGGCTGTTGTGCAAAAAGTCCTCCGGCCAAAGAACAAGCCAAAAGAACGGTCACAAATCGTTTTTTCATGATAAAATAGTAATTTAACCTTAATTCCGCAACACTATTATAAATTAAACTTTTTAAGTACCTGAGCAACAAAAAGTTGCTCAGGATTT
>NZ_JBCOCI010000042.1:0-260 GCF_040929485.1 Phocaeicola sp. RTP21198st1_B8_RTP21198_201120
CTGATGAAATTTCTAATCCATCTAGTAATATGAGAGGTGCGGAGTTAGCCCCGTTTGTTCCGATACCCCGTATCCAAAAATCCGCCCCGTCCCCGCCAGGCTCACCAGAACGTTGAACAGCGATTACGCCAGACATCCTTCCCGCTAATGATGCTGACAATGAGCTTGTTGGAAGTTTGAAAGATTCCGGTTTGACAGAGCTTATTGCTCCGACTACACTCGCTTTCTTTTGTTTTCCAAATCCAACAATAACCACATCT